>JBIIRF010000354.1:0-2979 GCA_044341715.1 Bacteroidia bacterium
GAATTTTGAATGCTACGAAATTGAAACGCGACATAAGTATTTTATCCATCCGTTGATGGAAGTAGAGATTATCTGAAGTCTGGTAGATCAGAACAGCTCTGTCTGCCGTTTATGCTTTTCATAAAGCAAATGAATAATTCCATCTGACAAACCAATCTGTGGCACCAGGATTTTATCAATCACTGCTGTCTTCATCACCGTCAGAAAAATCTTAGTAGCCGGAACAATTACGTCCGCACGATCGGGATTCAAGCCTAAACGGGTAATACGGTCCTCTACAGTAAATTCTTTTAAAAACGAATACACCTCCTGAATTTTCGCCAGTGTTAAAGGCTTATTCTCCTTCTTATCGGCCATCTTGAAAAGCTTATTGATATTCCCACCGGATCCGATAGCAGTTAACGGATAATATGGAATAGTTTTCTCCTTCACCCAATCTTTAAAATAATTCCAGGTTTCCTTACTCACCTGATCATGCAACAAACGAATGGTGCCGATATTGAACGACTGAGAAGCCACCACTTTATTTCTTGCAAACAACGTCAACTCTGTACTACCACCACCCACATCGATATACAGGTAGGATTGATCATGATCCAGATGCTCCTCAATATGGTTTGAGTAAATAATCTGCGCTTCGGTTTTTCCGTCGATTATTTCAATTTCGATTCCGGATTGTTGCTTAATATAACGAATCACCTCAGGTCCATTATCCGCTTCCCGCATGGCTGCTGTAGCACAAGCCCGAAAATCGACGGCACCAAAAACATCGATCAGCAACTTGAAGGCCTTCATTGTTTTTGCCAGCTTCTCCTTCTTTTCCTCGGTAATACGTTTAAACCGGAAAGCATCTTCCCCAAGGCGAATAGGCATACGCACAAGTTCGGCTTTCTTGAACACAGGCTCACCGTCCTGATCGTACACATTACAGAGTAACAACCGAACAGCATTAGAACCAATATCAATCGCGGCGAATCGCATAGCTGAAGATAAAATTATTCAGTTGAAAGATACAAATTAACCAGACCAACAGCCTGTTGAAAAGAAAACAAGGGAAATAACCTGAATCCCTCTGGATCAATCATCTCACCAAACTCCATCTGATGACTGTTTATAATGTTTAGCGGACTACACCGCCCTGTTTGGCGAGATAAGTATAAATAGCATCCTGCGCACGGTTTCTAGTGCGGGAACGTGTCTTACGGTATTGGTTATCCTGCTGCACATTAATAACTCTTGCTTTGCAGTTATCGTTCCATTGAATCTCCAGAATATCCCACAACTGCTGTTGAATGGACTTATCATAAATCGGCACACCAACTTCAGAACGGTGATCTATATTACGCGGCATCCAGTCGAAGGATGAGATATAGTACTTCGGATCGCCGTCATTGGCAAAAACAAATACACGGGCATGCTCGAGGTATTTATCCACCAAACTCATCACTTCAATATTATGACTCAATCCATCCACTCCCGGTACCAATGAACAAATCCCACGAATAATCATCCGGATTTTCACCCCTGCCTGACTGGCTTCGTACAATTTTTTAATCATTTCCCGATCCGTAAGACTATTCATCTTGATAAACATCCACGCATCCTTCCCCTCTTTCGCAGCTTCAATTTCTTTCTGCATTAGCGAAATAAACTTCTTCCGCGTAAAAAACGGCGAAACCACCAGGTGCTTATATGTACCGGTTTTATAGTTATCATTATAAAACTGGAAAACACGCATTACCTCTTCTGTAATTCTTTTATCGGCAGTAAGAAGGCTATGATCACTATAAAGTTTTGCTGTTTCTTCGTTAAAATTACCTGTGCCTATATGCGCATACAACATTTCCTTTCCGCTCTCCAAACGACGAATAAGGAACAACTTACTATGCATCTTTAAACCAGGCACACCATAAATAATTTTAGCGCCTTCTTCATTCAGTCGGTTGGCCCAACGAATATTGTTCTCTTCATCAAAACGTGCCTGCAACTCCACCACTGCGGTGACTTGCTTTCCATTGCGGATAGCATTGATCAAGGCATTGGCGATGTGAGAATTTTTAGACAAGCGGTAAAGTGTAATCTCAATCGACTTCACTTTGGGATCAATAGAAGCTTCCCGCAACACATCAATGATATGATGATAACTCTGGTAGGGAAAGTTCAGCAGGATATCTTTCTCACGAATCACCTTCAGCACCGACTGATTTGCTTTCAGATCAGGATGTGCCAGCGGAGGAGGATTCTTTGTACGCAGATCGGTTTTATTGAGCGAAGGAAAACGAATAAAATCCACGAAGTTGTGATAGCGTCCGGCCGGAATTGGTTGATCTTCCTTGCTGAATTTTATCCGCTTCATCAGATAATCCACAGCTGTTTCCGGAAGATCTTCATCATACAGTAAACGCGTCGGCTGACCTTTACTACGGCGCTTAATACTCTCCGCTACTTTTTTCACCAGACTCTTCGTCACATCCTGCTCAATATCCAACTCGGCATCACGCGTCAGCTTAATCGTAAAGGCATTGATGGAATCATAGTCGAAGTTAAAAAACAAATCATCCAGGCAATACCGGATTACATCATCGAGAAGAATGACATACTTGTTATCCTTCGGCAATACAATAAAACGCGGCAAGAGATCACCCGGAATTTCAACAAGCGCATATTTCTGTTTTCCATCCTTCTTTTGCATCACCACCATAAAGTAGATGCTTTTATCGCGTAGGTATGGAAAGCGTTTCACATTATCCAGCAATACCGGAACGAGTGTCGGCAATACCTGTTCCCGGAAGTATTGTTTCACAAACAAGCCTTGCTCTGAACTCAATTGCTTTTCACTGAGGATAAACACCCCATGCAACGCCAGCTCCCTTAAGATGTTCTCATAACTCTCATCGAAATGCTCTTGTTGCCTGACTATAATTTTCTGAATACGCTCCAGCAATGCAGAAGGATCCTCTCCTAAAATCTCCTGTCCTT
>JBIIRF010000355.1:0-2975 GCA_044341715.1 Bacteroidia bacterium
GCGCTCAATTGAAGTAGCTGTGCTTTGTCTACGAGCATTTTCTCTGAAGGGACACTGTATGCTTTTTTCAGATAGTTGCGGAATCCATCAGCTTGTGGTTCAAGGACTGCAAATGATTCTACATCTGTTTGCTCTTGAGTTGCATCTGTGCGTCCTGGTGTGAACGGTACATTAACTTTATGTCCTGCATCAGCTGCAGCTTTCTCAATGGCAGCACATCCACCCAGTACAATCAAATCAGCTAAGGATACTTTTTTACCTGAATTGGCAGCATTGAATTCTTGCTGAATAGCTTCGAGCTTTTCAATTACCTTGCTGAGTTGTGAAGGATTGTTTACCGCCCAGAATTTTTGAGGGGCCAGACGGATACGCGCACCGTTAGCTCCACCTCGCTTGTCAGATCCACGGAAAGTTGAGGCAGATGCCCAGGTAGTGGAAACTAATTCGGAAATTCCGAGTCCACTTGCCAGAATTTTTCCTTTCAGTTGCTGAATATCATTGGCGTCAATGTGGGCGTGGTTTGCTGCAGGTAATGGATCTTGCCAGATAAGTTCTTCAGCAGGTACTTCCGGTCCGAGGTAACGAGATTTAGGTCCCATATCACGATGGGTCAGCTTGAACCATGCACGTGCAAAAGCATCAGCAAAGGCTTGTGGATCCTGGTGGAATTTGCGCGATACCTTTTCGAAGCCCGGATCAAATCGCAATGATAAATCTGCAGTAGTCATCATCGGTGGATGTTTTTTACTGCTGTCATGTGCATCCGGAATCATGTGTTCAGGTTTGCAGTTCTTGGCCACCCACTGGTGTGCTCCTGCAGGACTCTTGGTCAACTCCCATTCATATCCAAACAGCATATCGAAATAACCATTGTCCCATTTGGTAGGATTCGGTTTCCATGCGCCTTCAATACCACTTGTAGTTGTGTGTACTCCTTTGCCTGTGCCCAATGCGTTGATCCAGCCTAGTCCTTGTGCTTCGATCGGTGCTCCTTCCGGCTCAGCTCCAACTAACTTCGGATCTCCGGCACCGTGAGCTTTACCGAATGTATGTCCGCCTGCTACCAATGCAACCGTTTCTTCGTCGTTCATGGCCATGCGTGCAAATGTTTCGCGGACATCTCTGCCTGATGCAACCGGATCAGGATTTCCATTCGGTCCTTCCGGGTTCACATAAATAAGTCCCATTTGTACTGCTGCAAGTGGGTTCTCCAGATCACGGTCTCCACTGTAACGTTTATCGCCTAACCACTCTGTTTCTGCTCCCCAGTAAATATCTTCTTCAGGCTGCCAGATGTCTGCGCGACCACCTGCAAATCCAAAAGTCTTGAAGCCCATTGATTCAAGAGCAACGTTTCCGGCGAGGATCATTAAGTCTGCCCAGGAAATTTTATTTCCGTATTTCTGTTTTATTGGCCAAAGTAAACGTCGCGCTTTGTCGAGATTACCATTGTCTGGCCAGCTATTTAATGGTGCGAATCGTTGATTGCCTGTTCCACCGCCTCCGCGACCATCTGACGTCCGGTATGTACCAGCACTATGCCATGTCATACGAATGAATAATCCTCCGTAGTGTCCCCAGTCTGCAGGCCACCATTCCTGAGAATCCGTCATGAGTTTAGTAAGATCAGCTTTGAGTGCTGTATAGTCCAGTGTCTGGAATTCTTTTGCGTAGTCGAAATCTGATCCTAGTGGATTGGACGTTGGATTGTGTTGGTGAAGGATGCCTAAGTTAAGTTGGTTCGGCCACCAGTCGCGGTTTGAGGTGCCTCCGCCGGCTACAGGTTTGTGGAGATGTCCGGTGAAGGGGCATTTTCCTCCGCCAGTACTTGTGTTTTGTGAAGAATGATCCATGGTTGGTATAGCTTATTTTATTAAGTTCTTTTTTGGACGATTGTTTGTTGTCGATTTCCCTTTTAATGTTGGGATGAAGGTAGACTATTTTACCCTTTATCGACAAAAATATAGCAAAAATTAATATTGAGTCTATAAATATTATCTATATTTGTTATAGATACTGTAAATGATGTGCTATGAATTTACAACAGCTTGAATATCTTATTGCTGTAGATAAAACAGGAAGCTTTAGTAAGGCAGCTGATTTATGTTTTGTGACGCAGGCAACTTTGAGCACAATGGTGAAACGACTGGAGGAGGAATTGGATATTGTATTGTTCGATCGTTCTTCGAGTCCGGTTTTGACTACCGATGCAGCCCGACCGGTAATTGAGCTGGCGCAAAAGGCAGTGGCTGCGGTGAATGGCATTCGTGAGGTTTCTGGGTTGATGAAGGGAAAGGTGGAAGGTCGTATAAAGTTGGGAGTGATTCCTACTGTAGCTAATTCGATACTTCCGTTGATCATGAAATCGTTGCTGGTGAAGTATCCTGACCTGGTGTTGGAGATAAGGGAGATCACTACGCAAAGTATTTTAAAGCAACTGAAGAGTGGTGAAATTGATGCAGGACTTCTTTCTACGCCTATAAAGGAAGGTGATGGCTTTGTTGAGCAAGTGCTTTATTATGAGGCGCTGTTTGTGTATGGTACACCTGTTTCCAATGTGAAGAAGTTTGTTATGCCGAAGGAAATCGTGAAAGAGAAGATATGGTTGTTGGAGGAAGGACATTGCTTGCGGGAACAGTTTGTGAATTTATGTTCGTTGAAGAAGAAACGTATGGGTGATCAGTTGATTTTTGAGTCGAATTCGTTCGATACCTTGCTGAATATGGCAGATGAGTTTGGCGGATTGACCGTATTGCCGGAATTGTATGTGCGTTCTATGTCTCCGGAAAGAAAGAAGAAGGTTTTTCAGTTTGTGGCTCCTTATCCGGTCAGGGAGATTAGTCTGATGGTGAGTCGCCCGTTTGTGAAGTCGCGTCTTGTGCAGGTGCTGGCAGATGAAATTAAGGGTGTGATTCTTCCGTTGTTGATTACTGAGTCGATTAAGAAAAGTGATCAGGTGATTGTCCGGAGTTAAG
>JBIIRF010000356.1:0-2966 GCA_044341715.1 Bacteroidia bacterium
TCTATCTCATGGATGAGATGTATCATCAATTGGGGAAAAACATTCACATTAAAATCGGAAAACCTATTCAACACGAGATGTTGACATCTCAATACAGCGATCAGGAATGGGCGCAGAAAGTGAAGGCGCATATTTATAATTTAGCCGAAGGCAAAGAAGTATTTACGCCCTAACGATGTCAGCAATCATACCACCCGTCCCCGTTGACGTTCTCGAGAGGGAACTTAGCCCCGATCGTTTCGTGCGCATTACCAACAACGGATCGAACCATCTCTATATCGTTAACCAGCACAATGCTCCCAATGTACTACGGGAAATCGGACGGTTACGCGAAATCACTTTCAGAGATGCCGGCGGTGGTACCGGACTGGATTGCGACCTTGATACTTTCGACACTAGTGAAAATTGTTACGAGCAGCTCATCGCCTGGAATCCCGAAGAGAAAGAAATCATGGGTGGTTACCGTTATATCCGCTGTGGAGATGCCGGTAAAGATGCAGCAGGTATCTATGAACTGGCTACTGCTGAACTTTTTCATTTCTCGGATAAATTCATTCGCGACTATTTCCCCTACACCATTGAACTGGGTCGCTCGTTTGTGCAACCCAAATACCAACCGCGTCCGGAAAACAGAAAAGGACTTTTTACACTCGACAACCTATGGGACGGACTCGGCGCTATACACGTGGATCATCCGGACATCCGTTATTTCTTCGGAAAGGTGACGATGTACAGTCATTTCAATTCCGAAGCCCGTGACATGATTCTGCATTTCATGCAACATTATTTTCCCGATCCGGATCAACTCGTCACTCCTATTCATGCTTTGCGTCCTTCCCATAACATGGATGCCTTTGAAGCGGAACTTAACAACCTGCCCTATAAAGAAGGGCACCGCATTTTAAATCAACATGTACGCAGCAGAGGAGAAAATATTCCACCTTTAGTAAATGCCTACATGAACCTGAGCGCCACCATGCGCACCTTCGGCACCTCGGTAAATGAACACTTCGGTGGAGTAGAAGAAACCGGAATCCTGGTAACATTAGCGGACATTTACGAAACAAAAAAAGAACGCCACGTTAAGACGTATATCCCGAAAGGCTGAGATCTATTAGACGCAGTCTAATAAATGCACTCAGGGATGCTGTTGGCTGTTGGCTTTTGGCTTTTGGCTGTTGGCTGTTGGCTAAGGGCTGTTGGTTATGATCTGTCGGCTAATTCTTATCTTTGAGAGATGTGGTTGTTTCGCTGTATAATTTGTTGGTTGCTGCTGATGCCGGGAATGGTGCAGGGGCAGTATAATAACAATTACTGGGTATTTGGGGATAGTGCTTTCGTTGACTGGAGTAACTTACAAAGTCCAATAGTATCTCAAGGTCCTTTTTATTACAGAAATGGAAGTGCATCAATTGGTGATACAAACGGTTTATTACTTTGTGCTGGATTAATAGATAATGCAGCACCACTTGACTGCTATTTATGGAACAAATACGGGAATAGAATCGGGGATTCAATTAATATAAAGGGTGGATTATGGTATCATTCAAGTTTATTTGTTCCTGATCCGGGGAATGATTCCGTAATTTATTTATTTACGGTTGGGGTAACTTCAGTTGAACACTATGGGCTTTATTATTCAAGGATTAATTACAAAGCGAACGGTGATTCAGGTTTGGTCATTCAGAAAAATGTACAGCTCAATAATTTTCCTGCATTTGACGCCCTCATGGCTGTACGGCATGGTAACGGTAGAGACTGGTGGTTGATCACTCAGCGATGGTATGCACCATCGGCACAAACTCCCACCAATGAGTTCAGAATTTATTTGATTTCTCCAGCAGGAATATCATCGCCTATCATCCAAAATATTGGGAATAATCATACAACGAGCCTTGGTCAACTTGTATTTTCAAACGATGGTAATCAATTTGTCAATATTAGTATGCGAGGCTTAATTGAATTATACAATTTTGACAGATGTTCAGGCGTTATTACAAGCACAACTCCTATCGGGCAAGAGCCGCCAGGACTTCCTTTTGTTCACCTTTACCCATCGTGTGCATTTTCAAGAGATGATACTAAGCTTTATATTATCGATCTGAATCAATTGAACGTAACATACTACTTGGTCCAATTTGATTTACTTGCTGCCAATATTTCTCAAAGCAAATTTGTTATTGATAGCATGATAGCTCCTCAGGCACCCTGGCAAATGAAACTTGCCCCAGATGGAAAAATCTACATCACTGCTTTTGATGAAAATTATAACTGGCCATACCCGGATACCATTACAGCCTACACCACCATCAACAACAACCTAAGCGTCATCAACTACCCGGATTCATTAGGCGCTGCATGCGATTTCCAACCTTTCAGTTTTAATTTAGGTACAGGAAGAACTTACTACGGCCTTCCCAACAATCCCGATTACGAACTTGGGGCATGGGTGGGGAGTCCGTGTGATACGCTTTCTGTGGGACTTAACCCAAACCCCACACCGGAGTCGTCATGGATGCAGGCATGGTATAATCATGAATGGGATATGATTCATGTGAATGCTTCGAAATTGCAAGGGAAAAAAGGAGTGTTGCGGTTGTTTGATATGGAAGGAAGGGTGGTTTTTGAAAAGCAGGCGGAGGTTATTTCCGGTGGGTATTTTACGACGGAGATCAATATGTCGGGTCTGGTGAATGGGGTGTATATGGTGAACCTTGTGACGGAGAAGGAGAAAATTTCGAGTAAAATAGGGAAATATTAGTCCTATGTACACGTAGCGGCTTAAACGCGGAGAGCGCGGCGGGGTCGCGGCGGTCGCTGCGTTTAAACATCGCTAGTTGGTTTTCGAAGCTAAAGGCTAAAGGCTTCGCCCTTAGGGCTCTTTTACAAAGACTTTGTTGGCTTCCTGAATGTACTTGAGTAATTCGTCTTTTCCGATTTTTTTCTCGGCGGAGGTGGTGAAAAAG
>JBIIRF010000001.1:0-28209 GCA_044341715.1 Bacteroidia bacterium
ATTCAGACGACAAACTGTACCACCGGGAGCAGCAGTAAACTCCGAAGTCATCTGCACAGTTTGACCAAGTGCATTCCGCAACACCAGCTGCAAGTCACCCGACTCTTTCAAAGCAGGGAAAGACACCGTTGTAAAATCAGTACAAGGATTCGGATAAACACGCAAGGTTACCTGTGAAGGAACAACATCCTCTGCAGAAGTAAGCAACAACCAGTTATTGTATGTTTTCAGCAATGCAGACACCACAGGCAACAAACTCCATGACGTAAGTCCATTGTGATTCATCAGCACCGAGATACTGATATCGCGATCGGTGATATACCAGGAGCTTGCAGCATACGCCAGATCACCACCATGACCATAAGCCTCTAATCCCTGAAAAGTATTCCGCATCAATCCCAGGCCATATTTTCCACCCTGTGAACCCGAAGCATTGATCACTGTTTTTGCCTCCGCCATCATCGCCGGAGATACAACATCACCCCGCATATACGAACGCATCCAACGCGATAAATCAGACGGTGTAGCATAATATCCACCGGCAGCACCGGCAGCAGAATTCAGCGAGAGATAATTGAAATAAAAACTATGCGCATCATCCAACACACCATCTCCATTCAGATCGAGCCATAGATGTGCCACCGGCTGAGCATACGGTTCGAAGGAAGGAATTCCGAATGTTGTATATCCATAATTGTTATAAAAGCGGTTACGTAATTCAAGATAATAGGGATTACCTGTTGCTGATTCGATGATCATGCCAAGTAGAAAATAATTGGTGTTGCAATAATTCCACACACCACCGGCACTGGCAATAGGAGGTAAAATAAACGTGGTAATTAAATCATTCGCCGACCAGATAGCAGAAGTATTTCCGATCAGTGCAGGCTGACAGGCCGGATTATTTAACACATCGTATAAACCACTCTAGTGACGCAACAACTGACGAATGGTAATATCGGGATTGATATACTGAATTGTATCCAGCCATTCATGCAGACTATCGTCTAACGATAAAACTCCCTGATCAACCAATTGCAGAATACAGGCAGAAGTAATTGTCTTGGTAACACTACCGATGAGGTAAGCATCATCCGTAGTCACATTCACACCGGCACCTGAAATACCGGATGCATCCGCCCAGACCGCAGTATCCGGAAACTGAATGGCAGCACTCAGTGATTTTGCATTCAATACTGTCCGCATACTATCCAGCGTATTTGAAAGCAAGGTGTCCAACTGCAGATAACCGCTAGACTGCGCCCTCGACACTGTACTGCCCGAGAGCAGGATGAACAGGAATAAATATTTCAGGAGATTTTTCATGTGCATAAACTATTCTTCAAAACTATGGTTTCCCGACGGAAGTACTTTGTCAAAATCTGCAAAGTCATTTCCAAAAAATAACCACACCGATAAGCCGACGAGATTATCCTCTCATCTTATCCAGCAACATATTCAATTGCTGAACATCCTGCTTTGTCATATCTTTAAACTGCTCTTCAAAATTCTCGCGGAGTTTATCGAGTTCAGCAAGCAGATCGAGACCCTTTTGCGTAATCCAAATATCTACCTGGCGACGATTGTGCTTACAGATTTCCCGCTTAACAAAATTTTTCGTGCGCAACTTCTCTACCAGACGGGTCGCATTGGAGTTTTTATCGATCATCCTTTCGGTGATATCAGACAGACGCAAGGCATTCGGATAAGAACCTCTGAGAATCCGTAATACATTGAACTGCTGGGGAGAAATACCATACGGTTTAAAATGCTGAATATTGGTAGCATCCAGCCAACTTGCAGTAAATAAGATGTTTACAACCGCTTTTTCGTATTCATTTGTAAACTTTCGTTGCTTGATCGCCTCTTCAATGGTACCCATGGTGCAAATATACAATTACAATTGTTGTTTATACAAGTTTAATGCGAAAAATCATACTTTTACGGCATCTACAGGCTGAAGAAATTATCAATTGCCGTAAATTCAGCCCATCAATCTGATTTAGCGAAGCATCAAACTATGAGAGACATCACCAAAAAATATTCAAACGGAGAGGTAACCGTTGTATGGAAGCCATCGATGTGTATTCATTCGGCCATTTGTTTTAACGGTCTGCCGGGAGTTTTTGACCCACGCCGTCGTCCGTGGATTGAAATGGAAAATGCCGAAACCGCTTCGATCATTGAACAGATAAAAAAATGTCCTTCAGGTGCATTGTCCTATTTCATGAATAACGAAGATCCACAACCGGTTTCTGTCACGGGAGAGAGCATTGTGGAAGTAACACCGGATGGACCCTTGCTGGTATATGGAAACTTAACCATCAAGGACCGCGACGGAAACACCACGAAAAAAAATCAAGTCACAGCCTTCTGTCGTTGCGGATTTTCTGAAAACAAACCTTACTGCGACGGATCACATAAGAAGAAAGGATTTGTCGGATAGTTACAGGTCTGCGTCAGGTTATTTTATGCGACACCATTGCTAAAGTTAATTTCATCCTAAATAAAAAACCCTGCCTCCGAATGAACGAAGAGCAGGGCTGAAATCCGAAAAGGAAGGTACTATCGGTTTACTTTAATTTTTTGCACGCCTTTCCCTCTGAAAGAGAAGATGTATTCTCCATCGTCCGTAACATCCAGGCCATCTCCGTATACATCTCCGCCTCCTTTCCCTTTAGACTTCACAATTCCTTTGATGACACCGGTTTTTAAATCAACCGCTGCGATGGTATTGCTGCTTTCTTTTTCACGACGCAGGAAGAAGTTGTTTCCGAGATGGTGATAATTGGTCACCCCTCTAAACTTATCGGTATTGTACACTTTTGCGCCATCTTTTTTACTGTATGCTGCCATACCATTGTCGCATACGAGTGCAACATTATCTCCGTTATCAAAAGCCCACATGGTTTTTCCAACCTTGCCCTTGCTATGATCTACGTTGATTTTCATTTCCCCCGACTTCACATCAAAACCATAAAACTCATCTCCTGATCCGGCAAACACCATTCCTTCACCGAACACGAGATTGCTGATACGCTTATCGAATTTCTCTGAACGCCAAACTTGTTTTCCATCGGCTGTATTGAGTGCAAGCACCCCGAAGCTTCCCATGAAATCGTATTCATTGTTGTAATAGGTGATGGTTTCCGTTCCGGTTTGTGTGCGATTAATTACCCGCTCAATGGTTTGTTTGTTCACGATACCACCTACCTGCACCACAAGGCGATCACCCTGCAGATGAATAGCAGGCAATGCCATAGCACTTGTAATTTTTTCAGATGTCCAGAGAATTTTACCGGAGTTCAAATCATGCTTCTGCACAAATTTTGTTTTGAGTTTATCGCTTCCCAACACAATATAAACTGCATCTTCGGTGTACAATGGTTTGCTGATGGCACCATACACTCCACCCTTCAATACCTTTCCACCATGAGGACCACGGTTCCAGAAGTTGGTACGTACTCCCTGATCGCTTTCATACACAGCGCTCCAGATTTCTTTTCCATTCTGAAAATCGAACACCTGTAATCCATCAAGTTGCAGGAATATTTTATCACCCTTCACATCGATATCTACAATTGGTTTGCGCGTCAGCACTTCTTTCTCAACGATACCTCTGTATTCAACATCCCAGATCACATTTCCATTGGTAGCATTGATGCGCACCAATTGATTCTTGAATCCGGAGAATAAAGCACTCAACCAGGTTGGTTTGTAGTTGATCATTAACATTTCCTTCGATGATGGAAAATAAATATACTTTCCTACTGAACCTTTGAAGATACTTGTCTCCCAGATTTTACGACCTGTGCGGGCATCCACCAGGACATTGGCACTCTTCATACAAAACATAAATGCATCCATCTCTGCGATGTAGTCGATATTGTCTTCACCGAGTCCGGAATACTCATTCGAGTTCCATAAACCCTTTCCTGTTTTCACATCTACAACAGATACACGATCTTTTCCTGCCTTTTTATCGAACAGAAAAAGCAGATCCGGACCCCAATACACATACTGGTATTCAGATTCACCTGCTCCACCGTCGCCGTTGATCGTTTTGTATTTCCCCGACCATGTAACTTTCCCGCTACCATCCATACCGGTAGCTTCATTCGGATCGGAACCAATCAGCAAGGAGCCGTCGCCATTGCAGATCGATAATACTTTTGCTTTGTTTTCGAATTCACTTTCCCAAACTACCGGAAGCTCGTCGTCTTGTGCCATGATCGATGTACTGATAAACATCGCAGCGATTAATAACCTTTTCATTTTTCTATTTTTTTATTGCCTGGAATCGGAATGTATAGCGGATTTTTTGTCGATCTCCTTTCGGAAGTTTAAAATCAAAATCCATGTCTTTGAGGAAATTCGAAAAAGCATTGTTGAACATCATCGGCTCTACCGTTGACTCAACAATAAACACTGTTTCTACTTTTCTACCCTTGATCACAAGATCAGCGGTAATATGTCCATGTGTTTCGGGATAATGTTTGAGTTTGAAGCGGTTCAGCTTCTCTCCAAGACTAAACTCCTCGAGTTGAGCCAGGGCCTGCTGACGTGTCGCCGTAGTATCCCCCGACTGCGCTCTGCAAACCTGTAAAAACAGGAGCAAATCTACCAGCACCAGCAGGAGAAGATATTTTCGGCGGAAGAGGATGGACATAACAGGACAAAGGTCGGGCTGTAGAGAGCGCCTGACAATCCGTCGCAACACGGAAATCATATACCCACCAGCACGGATATTCGCCCTGTAAGTAGAGTATTACCGGAAAAAGGATCAGATTATTTTTTTATCCATCGCGTACTTCAGCAAACCAACAACACCCTTCGTTCCGGTTTTCCGAAAAATATTTTTGCGGTGTGTTTCAACGGTACGTTCGGAGATAAAAAGTTCATTCGCGATTTTCTCATTGCTATACTCTTTAGCGATGAGTTTAATAATTTCGATTTCGCGTTGCGTGAGTTTAGGAGCCGGATCTTCTGCTTCCTTCCGTTGTGCCATCAGCGCGCGGGTTAAGGCTGCGGCAATTTCCGGACTTAAATACGTCTCACCACGTACAATCGTCATGAGTGCATTTTTTAATTCCTCTTGTCCGGTATTCTTCAATACATAACCATTAACACCGGCATTCAGCATCTCACTCACCATCGCATCTTCCCCCGACATCGACAGCGCCAGAATAAAAACTCCCGGGAACTGACTACGGATTACTTTCGTAAACTCGAGGCCATTCATTTCCGGCATCTGAATATCGGTAATCACCACATCAACATTGTTCATCACGGCCATTGCCTCTGCACAGCGCGTAAATGTTCCTGCTATAAAAAAGCGTTCATCATTTTTCAGCAATGCACTGATTCCATCAAGCATGATCTGATGATCGTCCACTAAGATAATCCGGAGCGGTTTCATAATTCTCAATTAAGTTGAAGTCCAATCGTAATCACCGTACCTTTTCCCGGCTGCGTATCCAGTTCCACATCCCCATTTATCAAACGAAGACGCGATAAGATATTATACCAGCCATTGCCTGTCCCGGTTTCGAGTTTTTCTTTCTCAAAGCCCTTCCCGTTATCTTCCACCATCATCGTGAGCTGATTCTCTTCACGGATCAACTGCACCTGTGCTTCCTTCGCATCCGCATACTTCAGGATATTATTGATGAGTTCCTGCGCGATACGGAACAGATGTACTTCCACATCTGGAGAAAGACGTTGCTCCATCCCATCGGTATCCAGCTCAATAGAAATTTTACCTGTATCATTCAGGCGTGATATCATTTCCTGCAATGCAGGCACAATACCTCCTTTCGCCAATGCAGAAGGCATCATATTGTGTGAAATCTCCCGCAGATCACGACAACTTCTATCGATGAGTTCCAGTGAATGATCAATCTCTGATTTCGTTCCGGCAGAGGCAAGGTTGATTCTTGCGGCAGAAAGTACCTGACCGAGACCGTCGTGCAATTCAGCGGCGATACGTTTTCGCTCCTCTTCCTGCGATTCGATGACGGCTCTTAAACGGATAGCTTCCTGTCGTTGAATTTCTTCGTTCAGTTTCCGCTCCTGCATCAGTTTCGTACGACTGTTAAACAACGACGCACCGAGCGCAATCGCCACCACCAGCGCAATAAGCAATAAGAGATACGTTCGCTGACGAGAGAGAATCAATGCCTGCTCCGCATTTTTCCCTTGCAGTTGTAAGTTCTCCTTCTCCTTCTTCTCCGTTTCATACTTCGACTGAATCTCGGCCACCTGTTCATTGCGTTTCAGGTTAAATAAACTATCGCTATAGACTGCAAATTGCTTCTGCAGATTATAGGCTTCCCTGAAATCGCCCATTCCGGCGGAGGCAGTAGCCATCACTTTATAGTTATACGAAATCAGATCAGAAAATCCCATTTCCATCGCCAGTTGCTGACTCCGTTTAAACAATGGCATCGCTGCTTTAAAATCTTTTTTTGCCAGATTCAGCTCTCCCATGTTTACCAGAGATGTAGCCATGGCTTGTTTCTCACCCAGCTCTTCCCGAATAGCAAGCGCCTGTTGCATTGAAGCCAGACTCTCATCATATTGACCCTTGTAGGCATAAATCAATCCGATGTAATCATAGCTATAACCCATTCCACTCCGGCTATTGATCTGACGGTAATACTCCAAACCACGTTTATAACAAGCCATCGCTGAATCCAGTTCGCCGATGTATTCATATACCACACCGATATTGTTATTGGTATTGGCTAAACCATCTTTATCATTCAACGCTGTGTAGATCGACAAAGCTCTTTGCAGGTATTTCTTCGCACCGGTAACATCATCATGCTTTCGCAATAGATTTGCGAGATCGTTGCACAACTTTGCTTCTCCACTGCGATCACCCAATTGTTCATGCAACTTAATCGACTTTACAAAACTCTCAGTAGATTTTTCGTAGGCACCCTTGTAATACAAAATCAATCCATCCACCTGTAAAGCCATCGCTTCACCACGAACATATTTTAAACGACGCGACCACGACAAGGTAGAATCAATCACCATCCGGGCTTTATCAAACTCCTTGAGGTAAACATCAAAAGCATAGGTATTCAGGACATTGATAACGGCCGTATCATTTTTTCCGACGAGTTTACTTTTAATGGAGTCGGGTATCTGAAATTCAGCCTGCACTCGGGAAAAAAGAAGCAGCAGAATAATCAGGAAGAGATTGCGGATTTTCATAGGAGGGGCTTAATCTCCGGGAATGCAAGTGGTAGGTTGTCCCGGACAAGAATGAAAACGAAAATACCGTTTTGTCATTCATGGTTTCAGGAAAAGCGGGGAACTTTTAAACAAGATATTTTCGCAATATCTGCACTGTTTCTGTAAGATAAGAATCACCGAACAAATTGACATGCACAAGCAAAGGATAGAGATTCCAGAGATCCATTCGCTCTTGCCATCCTTGTGTAAGTGGAAAGGCTGAATGATATGCATCATAAAATTTATCATCGAAACGTCCGAATAACATCGTCATGGCCAGATCTGCTTCACGATGACTATACGCAACGGCGGGATCAATCAGGCAGGCATCTCCATCGGGACCTTCTATCACATTCCCTGCCCATAAATCGCCATGTATCAATGAAGGTGGTTCTGCGGGTAATATCTGCGGCAGTTGAATGTATAAGCGCTCGAACTGATGCACATGAACAGCTGCAATCTTCTTTCGCTCCAGCGCTAATTTCACCTGCGGCATCAACCGTTGTTGAATAAAAAATGTGACACCATCGGTATGCTGGTGATTGAACTGCTCCAACGCACCCATCCGGTTATCATGATCGAGTCCGAAGTAAGCATGTGTATTGCGGTGAAGTGCAGCCAATGAACAACCAAAGCGTTCCGGATAATCCTTTCTGCGTGGCCCTTTATCGAGATATTCCAATATTAAAAACTGATAGTTGCCGATGACCGACTGAGCAATCACTTCCGGCACACAGGGCGCATCGGGCTGACGAAGCAACTGCAATCCTTTTGCTTCTGCCAGAAACATTCCCGGATACCGATCATTCTGGTTCACCTTCATCACGAGGGTTTGATCCGGTAAAATTACTTTATACACCTGGTTAATGCTTCCGCCACCCAATGGAAGTACCATTTGCGGATCAGCGTCCATATCAAACGATTTTTTCCAGACTTGCCGGAATGCATCAGCAGGGTTCATCATCATTTCCCGATGAGGATCAATTTCATCCAAATATAGTAACAATGTTATTGCCTGTTTCATTATATTAGCTTTCGATATGCCAGTATTCAACGGAATTGTAAAAAGCAAGCTACCCAAAGCCGGGACCACCATCTTCGCGATCATGTCGGGGTTGGCCAACGAAACGGGAGCGATTAATCTGAGTCAGGGATTCCCGGGATTTCCGGTGTCGGATGAAATCATCCATCTCTACCATTCAGCAATGAAAGCGGGCCATAATCAATATGCGCCGATGCCCGGATTGATGTCCTTACGGGAACGCATATCCGAAAAAATGGAAAAGGCGTATTCCTGCAAGTATGATCCTGACACAGAAATCACCATTACTGCCGGTGGAACGCAGGCACTGTACACTGCTATCACCGCGCTGATTCATGAGGGAGATGAAGTGATTGTACTGGAGCCTGCGTACGATAGTTATGTCCCTGCAATCGAGCTGGCCGGTGGCGTGCCGGTGCATGTACATTTACGTCCGCCGGGGTATGAAATTCCCTGGGAGGAGATCAGGAAACTGATTACACAACGTACACGGATGATAATGATCAATACGCCGCAAAATCCGACCGGGACTATACTAACGGCGAAGGATATGCTACATTTAGAAAAAATCACTGAAGGAACAGATATTGTTATACTCAGCGATGAAGTATATGAGCATATTATCTTCGATGGCTACGAGCATCAGAGTGTGGCGAGGTATCCTAAACTGGCGGAAAGGAGTCTGATCGTTTACTCGTTCGGCAAAACATTTCATGCCACCGGATGGAAAACAGGTTACTGTGTTGGTCCGGCGAGTCTGATGAAAGAATTCCGAAAGGCACATCAGTTTATTGTTTTCTCGGTCAACACACCACTACAACATGCCCTCGCAGAATACATCCGCAACGAAGCTAACTATAACGCATTACCGCAATTCTATCAGGAGAAACGGGATTACTTCCGCCAACTGATCACCGGTTCGCGGTTTAAATTACTGCCTTGCCTGGGATCCTATTTCCAGTTACTCGATTACAGTGCTATCACCGAAGAAAAAGATACCGAATACGCCATACGACTCACGAAAGAACATCGGATAGCATCCATTCCGGTATCGGTATTTTACAATGTACCGCAGGATTTCAAATTGCTTCGTTTCTGTTTTGCCAAAGAAAACGAAATGCTGGAGAAAGCAGCTGAGCTACTGCATAAGGTATAAAAAAAACTCCTGTATACTATGAAAGTACACAGGAGTTCATATTTTACAGGTAGCTTATTTACCCAGCAGTTCGATCATCTTATCGAGTGATTCTGCCACAATTACACCAGGAAGTTTCACCGGAGCACCAATCTGCGCAAGGAAACCACCGTTTACTTCACCAACTTTATAGGTAGTAAATCCAATGCGGTATAAACCAGCCACGAGTGATTTCGTTGGATTACTTGCATCGCTGGTAATACGCATTAAAGAATTGTACTTGCTACCTGAAGGTTGAGCAGGCATTTCACCACTGTCATCGTTTTGTTCGATCATGGTCCACTCGGCAGATTTACCTTTCGCAGCAACCGCTTCCTTACTCACCACGCCTTGTGCTCTTTCAAATGAAATCCAGGTATCGAAATAAGACTTGGTTTCAGCCACATTCTCCTGATAAGGCATCGAAACAAAATCTGCATCGCCCGGCAACTGTTTATCAGGAATAGGAGAAATCATCCGGATTCCAATTTCAGGCGCAGCAGCAGGAATCCATACATAGATGTAATAATATTTTTTACCGCCCTTTTCTGCATCCGGTTTCAGTCCGGGTTTGATGTACCCGTAATAGCTGATCACATCTGTATAGGGAACACGAATCTCTTTCCCCATCACTGTTTTTTTACCCATATCTGCGCCGAACTTCTCCAGCTTCTGAGCAAAAGAGGCAGATTGACTCATACAGGCTACAATGCCCAGTGCAATCACTTTTTTCATTGTTGTTTTCATAAATAAGTACATTTTAAGGTTATCCTGTTCCGAAACTAAACAATATTCTGGTATATCCAACGTACCGAGGGAAATTTGCAGGAATAATTATCGGACGGCTGCTGAATTTCCATGGATACTGCCCGGATTTGCGGGTGTTGATATATTGCTATATTTGTCAGATCACCCTTTAGACTAAATTATCTATGCCAAAAGATCTCTCTCTGACAATGGTCCAGCCTAAATTGGCCTGGGAATCGCCCGTTGATAATTATAAAACCCTGAACAAGATGTTATCCTCGGTTGGAAAAGGGGAAACAGATCTGGTGGTGCTGCCGGAGATGTTCAGCACAGGTTTCAGCATGAATGCGAAGAAACTGGCGGAGGAGATGGAAGGTCCGTCGATGCAGTGGATGTTCGAGACAGCGCAGGGATTGAAGGCGGCGATTAGCGGTTCTTTGATGATTAAAGAGAATGGTAAATTTTTTAATCGCTTTATCTGGATGGAACCGGATGGTCATTATGATCATTATGATAAGCGGCATTTGTTCCGGATGGGTAAGGAAGATAAAACCTATACCGGTAGTAAGGAAGGTCTGGTGATTGAATACAAAGGCTGGGGATTTTGTCCGATGGTTTGTTATGACCTGCGTTTCCCGGTTTGGAGCCGTAATCGTATCGAGGGAAAAGGTGCGAAAATGAAATACGATTACGATGTTTTACTTTATGTGGCGAACTGGCCTGCTGTGCGTAGTTATGCCTGGGAACATTTGCTGATTGCCCGTGCGATTGAGAACCAAAGCTATGTGGCTGGTGTAAATCGTATTGGCAAAGATGGCAATGAGGTGAATCATACCGGAAACAGTATGTTGCTGAATCCGCTGGGGGAATGTATCAGCAATATCAAGCCGAATAAAAGCAGCGTAGAAACCGTTGTGCTGAACTGGAAGGCCCTGCAGGATATCCGTAAGAAGTTCCCGGTGATGCTGGATGCGGATACTTTCGGTCTGGTGTGATTTTCGGTAATACGTAACCGTTAGCCAACCATTTTATTTCCCAACTCCGTATTCGCTGAGAATCCAGGCGAGTGCGGCCATGCTTGCTGCTCCAAGCTCGAGTTCGCGTTTGTTGATTTTGTCAAACGTATCCGTCTCGGCATGGTGTACATCAAAATACCGTTGTGAATCGGGACTGAATCCAATCAGCAATGTGCCTTGCTTTTCCATGTGATTGATATCTGCTCCTCCATATCCCGGACGCCAGTCGCGTAATAAATACGGATACAACATTTCCTGATGTTTCATGATACCCTGCATCATCAGTGAATCGCCTTTGAATGTAAATCCGCGCGGTGTAAATCCACCGGCATCACTTTCAATAGCGGCGATATGTTTGCGGCCCGACTTTGCTGCTTCCTCTGCGTACTTCGCTCCACCACGTCCTCCGTTTTCTTCATTCATAAATGCTACGCAGCGAATGGTCCGTTTCGGTCGCAAGCCAAGTGCTTTCATTACACGTATCACTTCCATCGATTGCACCACACCGGCGCCATCATCATGTGATCCATCACCTGTATCCCATGCGTCGAGGTGTCCGCCTACTACAATGACTTCATTCGGAAATTCAGTGCCGGTAATTTCTGCAATGACATTGTACGATAAGGTATCAGGCAATGTACTGCATGACTGACGAAAACCGACTTTCGTTCCCGGCTCTATTTTAAGCGTCTTGCTGAGTAATTCTGCACCGCGTGTACTGATCGCACAGGCCGGAATTTTTGTGATCGCTGAATCATATCCCATCGCACCGGTATGCGGATTATCATCGAGTGAGAGTGTCATAGAACGAACAATCACTCCAATGGCACCTAGTTTAGCCGCACGCATGGCCGTTCCCCAGCGATACTTGGCCGCTTCACCATACGCTTCAAACGTATTGATGAACTCCGGCTTCATCGGATGGTTCATGAAAACAATATTTCCCTTGATCCGCTCTGTGCCGATTTTTTCCATCTCTTCCCAGTCACGTACCTCGACAACATTACCCGAAATACCGGAAGGAGGAGAGGCAATACTTCCACCCAGTGCACAAATACGCAATGGAGTTTTATTGCCTTTGGCTTCGATCCATGCTTCTTCTTTTCCGCCACGTACCCAATGAGGAACCATGACATCCTGCAGAAGAACAGAGTCGGCACCCAGTTTCTTTAATTCCATGCGGACATAATCTACAGCCTGCGCTGCTTCTTTCGAGCCACTCAGTCTTCCGCCAATACGGTTGCTGAGATAATCGAGCCAGGAATAAGATTTACCGTTGTTCAGAATGTCATCGTAAATTCGACGAATAGTGAGCGAATCTGTTGTTTGAGCTTTCGCAACCGAAGCAAACAAGCAGAGCGCGGCAATGCAGGAGCAGATTTTCATAGAGAGACATGGCAGAATGGCTACCGTCCCTCAAAAATAAATCTTTTCAGCAAACTCAGGCTTTTACTGCACGATCATATAATCGACCACCCATCCGACCGTATAACAAAGCCAGCCAGGACATGCTCAGTGTATTCATTGTCAGCATTCCAAGACAAACCGACAGAATAATAAAACTATTCATATCAATCTTCGGAAAAAGAATGGCGATACCAACGTACATGAGATTAAATCCGGCAATCATCACGGTTGTCATGCGCTGACCGAATCCTTGTCCAACCATCATATGATGCACATGGTTGCGATCGGGATGAAATGGTGAGTAGCCGGTGATGATTCGAATGACCGATACACGCAGCACATCGTACAATGGTACAAACAGCACCGCAGCAATGAGCGCAGGAGTAAGTGCAGGTACATCTGAAACGCCATGCGTAAAATGCTGGAACAAGGCAATCGCTTGTACAGAGAGTAAAAATCCAAGTACCAGTGAACCGGTATCTCCCATAAATATTTTAGCAGGATGGAAATTATAAATCAGGAATCCGAACACAGCGCCACAAATACTGAATGACAACATCGCCATTGTAATATCACCGGCTTGCAGGAACAGAATTCCAAAGATCATACTCGACATCAACATCAGACTACCCGCAAGACCATCCAGACCGTCAATCAGGTTCAGTGCATTGGTCACAGCAATGATGAATACAATCGTCACCATCCACGATACCGCATCCGGCAATTCACCAATACCACAGAATCCATACAAACTTTCGATGCGGAAACCGGCAAGGATCACCAGAATACTCGCCACAAACTGTAACACGAGTTTACGCGATGGTTTCAAGTCGATCAGATCGTCGAAGAATCCGGTGAAGAATAACAACACCATGCCTGCAACCAACTGCGCTGCGTTATGGCCGGGCATATCACCTACGAATGCGAGAAAACTGACAGCAATACCGGCGAATATAGAGATACCTCCCATGGTAGGGATGTTCTCCTTATGACGTTTCCGGTCATCTGTCTTCTCAAATAAATTCCACTTCGCACACACTCTTATCCACGCAGGAATAAGAACCGTTGTCGTCAACATCGCAGCAATGCTGCTCATAATAATTAATAAAGAATTCGAAAGCATGATCCCAATTATTGTTTCTCTTTTCTAATAATATGTACTTCTACTCTTCTGTTCCGTTGTTTTCCTTCGTCGGAGACATTGTCGCGGATCGGCATATTTTCACCGTAGGCGACAGTTGTAATACGTTCTTCAGGAAGTCCCTTTTTCATGAAGATGGCTTTCACCACATCGGCTCTCGATTGGGAGAGATGCATGTTGAATGGTGCGTCTCCTTCGCTGTCGGTATGTCCTGTGATCACCAGCATCATCGAATTGTTTTCCAGCAATGAATCCAGCGCCGGTTCAATGATGTCGAGCTTATACAAGCCATGGACTTCTGCACTTCCTGTTTTAAATTCTATATTTCCAATATGCTCTGCGGATGAAGTTCCTGCTTCTGCAATACTTTTCTCCGTAGCGCAACCATTATTTTCTTTTGATCCTGCTACCATCGGACACTGATCATCGGTATCAGGGATGCCGTCTTTATCTGTGTCGGGACAACCACCTGTTCCGGGTTCTCCTTTCATGTAAGGACATTTATCCTGGCTGTCTGTGATTCCGTCACCATCCGCATCGGGCATAGTTACTGTAGTTGGAACGGATGTTTCTTCCTCAGGTTTCAAATCAGGGAGTCCCGCAGTAAGATTTTTACCATTCCCTTCCGGACGCAATTCAGGAACAGCAACTTTCACTTTGGCTACGTTCTTTCTTGGCACCAATAATGTGATAGCAGATTTATCAGTTTCCAGCTCATCCGGAATTTCACGGACAGGTATAGAAGCAGATTTGATCGCTTTTGTTGTAACAGGTTGTGGTTTATTTACCACCGGCATTGTTACGGGTGATACTTTTCGTATTGGCGCTAACGTTATATTCTCTGCTGGTGCAGCAGGTGCAGGTTTCGCAGCCGCTTTCGGAGCTGTACCCGCCGGAGTAGCTGGTTTAGCAGGAGCCGGTTTGGTCACCGGTTTTCCTACAGGTTTAGCTGCCGGTGCAGGAGTACTTCCTGTTGGTTTTCCGGTTTCCGGTTTTTTCGTTTCTGCAGGCTGGCTTTGTACCGGTGTAGAATTCGACGATGTTACCGGAACTTTTGAGGCAGTAGATGACTTTTTATCGTCCTTCTTCGCTTCCTTCGCCGGCTTCTGCTTTTTCTTTTCTTCTTCTTTTTTCGGACGTGCTTTCGGAATATAGGTCAGGGAAATTTCGAAGGCTCCGGGTCCGCCTGTAGCTCCGGAGATATTGATATCATAACTGATACCGGCCATGAAACTGTTCCATTGGTATCCGGTGTAGAGTGCGATAGCATCATTATTGCGGAAGATGATTCCTCCTTCGAGGTTGTTACGGTCTTCCATCGGGAGACGTATCATCACACTGCTGATAAACTCCTGTGCAAACTGCTGCTTTGAAAACTGCACTGCAGGAGTGATCGTCCAGTCGTTTTTCATCACAAAACCGGCTCCCGCATTGGCCGTAATTTTTCGCGGAATAAAATTGTTCTGCTCGATATAACTTTCTTTCGGCTGATTGAGGTGTTGTACAGAAATTCCGGCAAATGGGAATACACTGTTCTTTCCCTTTTTACCGTATGTCCAGAGGAAACCCAAGCCAAAATCAGGTCGTGTAAGTTTGGTATAGCTGAATGATTCGCTTGTAGGATTAGACGGATCAAAACCATTGTCGGGTGTGTACTGATCATCAAAGGTCATCTTCGATGGATCAAAACTTTTCTGAATAAATCCGATTTGTAATCCGGAGGCGAGCATGTGTCGTCCGAATGCATGGCGATAACTGAGTTGTCCGTTCAGGAACATTTGTCGCATTCCTGATTCGCCGGCGGTATTATTGACAATGTTTGCACCGAAGCCAACTTTGCTGACTTGTTTATCAAAGAAAACGCCTTCGGTCTTGAACGGACTCATCACACTCGACCATTGATTCCGGTATAACATAGTTAAGCGGATATGCTCTACGTTATGTCCGCTCGCCGCAGGGTTGTACCAGGTTGGAATCCGATGTGCCTGCGTGAAGTGAGGATCCTGCGCATAGCCTATCATCCCCACAAGGAGGAGAAGGAATAAACCGATGATGGAATATTGTCTGCGCATTATTTAATGACCGTGATTGGTCCGTTTAATTCCTGTGATTGATTTTCCTGATTGCTGATTTTAATCCGGTAGAGATAGGTGCCGTTTTGTACGGTGACACCATTCACTGTTCCATCCCATTCGGGGCGTGCACTGTCGGTGGTATAGATCAAGGTTCCCCATTGATCATAAATCCGCATTTCTTCGAGACGGAATTGCTCGCCACGTACACGGAACACATCATTTTTACCATCTCCATTAGGCGTAAATGTGGTAGGCACGAATGCAGGGAGATTAATACCGATGTACACTGTTTTTATAAGTGTATCTGTACAACCGAGTGCATTCGCTGTAATTAGTGTTACTGTATAATTTCCCTCCAGCGGATAGGTAAACTGCGGATCAATCTGCTGTGATGTATTTCCGGGGATTGTAGTATCTCCGAAAATCCAGTAAACAGTAGCGGGATTTATAGTTGTGCAATTAAAGGTAGTTGTGAATTGTCCGCTCTGTGAACTTACATTGTAGGTAAATGTAGCAGCCGGAATTGCAAACACATTGACATTTACATCCAAACGCGCCGGAGAAATACAGCCAAAGCCGTTCATCGCTTCCACGTAATAAGTCGTGTTGGTTGTTAGTGCTGGTGTAGTGTATGAAAGTGATGATGCCAGTAAATTACCTGCAGTGTATTCATCGTACCATTTATAAGTGAGACCGGGTTCTGGAACGACACTCAGTTGCACTGCATTTCCTTTACATACTGAAGTATCAGCAGCCTGCGGAACATCCGGATTGCGATACACTTTTATCAGCGTAGAATCGGAGTACATCCAATTACCACCCTGGAAAACGGCGACATAATACCAACCGCTATCTACCGCTACATACTGCGATCCCGTAGCGCCGGTAACCGGAAGTCCTTCGTAGTACCATTGATTCCCCGTTGGAAAAACAGAACTTAATACCACACTTTCTCCTTCACAAAAACTGACAGGACCCAGTGCCGTAATAATGTTTGAACTATTAATCAGCGTAACAGTAACTGCGGCTGATGATGATGTACATCCATTTGCATTGGTGGTTGCTACAGTATAGGTTCCTCCTGTTGTAACATTGAGCGTACTACCGGTGATACCGTTCGACCAGGTATAAGCTGATCCGCCGGATGCGGTTAGTGTTAAAGTATCACCCTGAATCAACATTACTGCTCCGGAGGGTGTAACGGAAGGCGTAACGGTTGAATAAACTGCAATGCTTTGTACGGTTGATTGATCTGTACAGCCACCTGTTCCGGTCACGGTTACAGAGTAGTTTCCTTGTCCAACTGTTATACTTTGTGTATTGGCTCCATTCGACCATAGCCATGCACTTCCTGCAGATGCAGTGAGGACCGTAGTTTTTCCCGGACAAACAGTATCCGTTGATGCAGTAATAGTTGCTACAGGGGCTGCCTGTACCGTAATACTAATCGGTGCTGAACTTCCCACACAACCATTGCTGTTAGTTACTGATACCGTAAATGAGCCTGCAGTATTTACCACGATCGACTGAGCAGTTGAGCCATTCGACCAGCTATAAGCAGTACCTGTGGTTGCTGTAAGTGTAATAGAAGCGCCATCACAAATTGCTGTTCCTGCGCTGCTGGTAATTGTCGGACTAAACGACGGATATACGGTAACGTTAAGTGTATTGGAGCTTGCTGTCGCACCCGAAGCATCAAAGGCGATTGCAGTCAATGTATGATTCCCTTGTGTCAATCCGTTTACGGTTACGTTACCGTTCGCGGAAGTTCCAAGGGTTTGTCCGTTCTCGAGAATAGTATAATTGTACAATCCTGCAGGAGAAATGGTAAAGGAAGCGGGAGCACCGGCACAAATTGCACTGCCACCGGAAATACTCAGTGTTAATGTAGTTGTAGAAATAGCAGTCACCCGACGAACAGTATGATTACCATTATCACCCACCCATAAATTTCTTCCTGAGCGGTTATAGGCAATTCCTGTCGGCATTTTGAACTTCGCTGCGATTCCATTGCCATCAACTGCTCCCTGCTGACCACTCGCTCCCACATAGGTAGAAACGGTAGCAGTTGTCAGATTAATTTTTCGAATTGTATTGGTAATGACATCGGCCACAAAAAGATTATTCAATGTATCTGCTGCAACTGCTGAAGGATAGTTAAACGAAGCAGAAAGTGCAGGACCATTCACATCACCCGGAATTCCATTACCGGCAATCGTTGAAACTGTTCCCACCGGAGTCATCATACGGATCTGACAATTCCATTCGTCGGTGATAATCAGATTTCCGTTTGACAACATCGTCAGTCCATACGGATGATTAAATGTTGCTGCTGTTCCTGTACCATTCGCATTGCCGGAGACAAAAACTGTTCCCGCCACGGTAGTCACCTGACCGGCGTTCAGTTTACGAATGGTATGTGTATTATAATCTGAAATATAAATCGTACTTCCATCGCGTGTTACTGCAATGCCTGCAGGAAATCCAAAACGGGCAGTAGCGGCAGGACCATTTGTTGTACCAAACACACCGGTACCGGCAAGTGTAGTCACATTCCCCGTTGCATCGATTTGACGTACTTTATAGTTTTTTGTATCGGCTACATAGAGATTTCCCAGTGTATCGATCGCGATACCCCAGGGCTCATTAAAAGAAGCATTCAATCCCTGACCATCGGTACTTCCTGCCACACCGCTGCCGGCAAAAGTTGAAACCACACCCGAAGCAGAAATTTTCCGGATACGATGATTCAACCGATCGGCCACATAAACGTTTCCGTTTTTATCCGCCACCAATGAGTGCGGCTCATTGAATCGTGCTGCAGTACCTGTTCCATCCGTTGATCCTGTACTACCTGCCAAACCGGCAATAGTCACCACTTGCTGAGCAAAAGCATTGCCCGCAGCAGTCAATATCAGGAACAGAATGAGTACTCTTTTCATCATGCAGCCTCGACAGTTTGTTTAGGAAGGTTCAATTCAATCTGCTCCACCTGACGCTCCGACATTTCATTCAGCAGTTCACGATACGAAGGATCCTGACCGGTGAATGCCGCTGCGTAGAGCGAAGTAATCCGCTTCCAGGTATAATATCTGCGACCATATTGTTCCATCTCCGCTCCCATGCGTTGTTGCTCGATTGGCGTTAAGCGGTTCAATTGCTCGAGTAATTCTGATTCATTGTTAAAATAACGGGCGCGGTGATTGGTGGTCTCGCGGTTATACGAAACACCATAGCTGATGATTGGTAAACCCAGACACATTGCTTCCACCAGACTCGGGTTGGTTCCGCCTGCACTATGTCCGTGCACATAGACGGCAGCGTTAGAACGGATTTCATTCAACTGATCCTGATCGTAAATCGGATCCAGCAGATGAATGTTCGGATAGTTGCTATACTTCGCACGCAATTCCATTCCGTAAGGACCATGATTCCACAGACCCACAATCACCAGATTCTTTTCCGGAGCACGACTAAACGCATCCAGAATCATGTGAATATTATTCTCCGGTTCAATGCGGCTCACATTAAAAGCATAAGGCTCCTGCAGAAAAGGATACTTCGCAAGTACGGCATCCGTCAATGGAAGTTTCTTCACGTGATCGCCACCGTATTCAATCAGCCATGTATTTTCACAATGATATTCCCGCTCCACATACTGCTGAATGATTTTATTATCCGTAATCACTTTATCCGCAAAAGCCACCGCCAGTTTTTCACTCCAGCCTAGAACTTTCCGCGAGATCCAGTTCCACTTCGGACGTTTCCATTCTTGTCCATCGATGTTCACCAGAATCGGCTTCTTCGTAAACATCTTCAGGAAAGGAAGCAATACCGCTCCCGAAACACCCAACAACAACAGCACATCGTTGCGACGCACTGCATGCAGGATAGAAAGAATATCATAAGGAATACTCTGATACCCGTTCGCATTCAGCGGCAGGTATTCGAGTTTTGCACCATTGTAATTTTCGAGACGTTTTCCCGGCTTACCGAAATACTTGCTACTGCAGTACACGGTCATATCAAAATCATTCGAGAGATTATTCACCAGGTGATGAGCCAGCGTTTCAAAGCCGCCGTAACGGGCCGGTAATCCTGTTGTTCCAATCACTGCTACACGGATCTTCTTCATTCTGCAAATGGGTTTTCTTTGCTTGTTAGAATTTACAGGCATTTGAGACGGCCTGCGATACTAAAGTTGTACGGTTCCTTACAGTGTAAGGTTCTTTTAAAAAAGAAAGGAGTTAAGGGTGGTTCTTGCATCTTCCCGTCGACGTTTAACCGCCTAAAACGGACACTCACCGAAACATTTTTCAGGAACTGTACTCTTTTCAGTGAATTAGGAAATACTCCTTACGAAAAAAGTGAGCAAAATGCACTAAAACCTTACAAAAATCTGTGACCTTGTTTTAGAAATTTTTCAGGATCGATTCCGTGAATTTCCGGTTACTAAACTGCTTCGATGTTTCCTTTGCACCTTCACTCAGGGCCGATAAAAATCCGGGGTTTTCTGCGAGGTATTGCAGACGAAAATCGAGTGTTGCTTCGTCACGTACATCGATGGTAAAACCATTCACCGAACCTTTCACAATTTCAGCCGGACCACCTACCGGAGGAGCAATCACAGGCACACCGTAACACATCGCTTCCAGGATGGTCATACCGAATGTTTCAATGCATTGTCCGGGATTGGTCAGATTCACCACCAGCGAAGCAGCACGGTAAAACGGATCCAGGTTTTTCTGCACCGGATACCATGTAAGGTTTGCGGGAATTACCTCGCGGGAGAAATAAAGTTCAATATCTTCCGGCTGTGCATTCAGCACCAAATCGAAATGGAGTCCGGGATGGCGACGCGCAAGGGCCACAAACTCCGGAATTCCTTTATAATCTTTTAACGAACAAACCATGAGCACCCTGAACTTTTCTGTTTGTCCGGGGAGATAGGAGAACTGACCCGCATTCGCTACAAATTCTTCCGGCAGGGCGTTGTACACCACCTGGCTGTTAACTCCATGAATACGTTCTTCCCGCAGGAGATAATCGGACACATACAAGACGGTATCGGCAGTATAAGCAGCAACAGTGCGTAGGAATTTTTTCAAAGCTGCAGGACGAATATAACTCTCATGCACATGATAAATCACTTTCTTGCCCATCATCGCACCGGCAATCGCTGCACCGAAAGGAAGAATGGTATTGATATAAAATGTGACATCCTTCTTCCGGTATCTCCAGAGCTGAAAAAAGAGAAATACCTGACTAAATGTAAAGGCCAGCAACCGCATCAATGTATTCGGAAAAAACCGATACGGAAAACTCACAAAGGGAGCATCCACGGAATTCAGAAAACCTTCCTTCTTGCCGCTGGTATGGATCACTACCGAATGTCCCGACTGTTGTAATCCCTTTAACGCTTGCGTAAATACCAGAGGACTACCACTGAAATCATTCAGCAGATGAATTGCAACAATCGTATTTTTCTTCTCCGACATTTTATCAGCCGGCTTTACGGGTCAGGTTTTCATAGAGATCTTTCAGGCGTTCACCTTTCAGATCCCAATCAAATCGTTCCTTGAAGGTACGACGTGCACCCTCCGACAACTTCACGTATAAACGGGTATTGTCGTGCAGGAGACGCAATGCCTCTGCAAACTTGGTAACGCTCGTATTATAACGGCTATACGGTACCGAAATACCACAATCCTTATTTACAAACTCTCCCGGACCTTCATTGCGGAAACATACCACCGGTAAACCGTACGACAATGCCTCTGCAACTACCATTCCCGCACCTTCATGACTCGGGAACAGGAATACATCCGACTCGTTGTAGAGTTTTTTATAATCACTGCGATGCAACCAGGCGATGAACGTAACACATTCTGCCACCTCCATTTCTTCGGCCAGGTTTTCGAGATACTTTTTATACGGACCATCGCCCACTAAAACCAGACGCACAAACGGACGCTGATGCACTGGAAGCTGATGATAAAACCGCGCAAAGGAACGAATGGTAATATCAAAACCTTTCAGCGGAACAAATCTACCACTCGATAAAATGGTAAATCCTTGTCCCTTTCTTCCTTCAGGTAACTCTGTTGGTGCTTCGGTACTCACACTCGACATATGCAGCACTTTATCCCGCGATACATCCAGTACACGTTCCACTCCTGAATTCATTGCAATAACTGTGTCTGCATGAGAAACTGTCTGACGCAGCAATGGATCTATCTTCCAGAAATATTTTTTCAATCCCCACTTCATCTCCTCCAGCAAATACGTCTTCCAGCCATACACGTGCAATACATAATCCTTAGGAATACGCGGATGGTGACCAATCGGGCCCCATACAAAGGGTTTGCGCAAACGCCAGAGCATAGAAGGTGTCCAGTCGTTATGGAAATTCAGGTTATGCACTATATCAAACTCCAGTTTGTTCTTGCGCACAAAACGCGGCATGAAAATCTGCCAGAGGTAATAATACAACAACGCACCACGACCGCCCTTTTTCCAGAAGCGAGCCCAGTAGGGTAAGTCATAATAGACAAATTTCACATTGGCATAACAGGGATTCGGATGCTCCGCCATGTATCGTTCGATCGGTCCACGGGTATTTTCGCGGGTGATCGCAATTACTTTATTGAAACGTGCGATCTGCAGGATAAAATTCCATCCCATGCCATCTTCCGAACCATGATAAGGATTCACAGCATAAGCACTCACCAATACGGTATTTTCTTTTCTATTCTCCATCTTCTCTTTCACTAAGCTACACATCCTTGCTGATGCGTAGTATTGGATTGTTCAGTTCTGTATTTTATTACTCTCGCCGGCATACCACCTACTACGGCATTGGCAGGCATACTTTTCGTCACCACTGCACCCGCAGCTATCACACAATTGTCACCGATAGTTACTCCATCCAAAATCGTCACCTTCGCGCCGATCCAGCAGTTTTTACCGATAACAATTCCTTTACGTTCTGTACCCTGCAAACGAATCAGCTGCTGTTCATCGAAGAAGCGATGATTCTCCGGATGACAACTGAGGTAGGGACCAATAATACAATCATCGCCGATCTCGAGTCCGCCTGCACCACCGAGGTGTGCATACTCACCCAGTCCTACATGATGACCGATACGGATATACTTTCCCGGATCATTCAGCGAGAAAGAAACCTTGAGATAGGAATGACTGCCGATCCAGCTATAATCACCGATAGACAATCCTTCACGACCCCAGGCGGTAATGCTCACATCGTTTCCTAACTGCACCGCCTTACCGAACTGCGCCGATGAAGTGCCACTGATAGAAACACGTTTACCGGCAAACAGCAACAACGACCGTTTCGCCCGCAGGAATTGCAGACCCCGTAACCAGGCGCAGACCTTCCCCCATAAAAATCCGAACAGGACACCCTCTTTTACAGCGGGGTCCAGTTCGAACGAAGGATTTTTCTTTCGTCCCAGATGGGTGATAATCGTTCGCAGCAGCATTACATTTTCCAGAAAGTAGTCTGACAAACGAAGAGACCCATCGGTGCAAAACCGCTGAAGCGATGCATTTCTTTATCCTTCAATAATTCAGCACCTACCCAGTTCACCGGGTTATCGCTGTTATCGAGGATCAGCCAGCCACCGGGCTTTACTTTATTCATCAACACCTGAATGCAATCATTCCGGCGTGTAAAATCATTCATGCAATCTACCAGCACCATATCGAGACTATGATCCGGAATCAATGCCATATCGCCGATCGCTGCTTCTCCCTGCATCACTTTCATGCGACTATTAGTTGGATGAAAACGCATAGGCTGCTCATGCATGGCACACTGCACATACGTTGCCCAGTCCTGACTATGTTCATAGGTAGTCACCTTTGTTTCCTTCTCCAGAAACCAGAGTGTAGAATTTCCTCCACCTGCTTCCACTACTGACATACCCGGCTTAACGATGCCTTCCAGAAAACGAATAGCATCCAACACGATAAACGGAACCGGCTTCTGCAGAATTGGCGACTTACGCGTATCGAGCCATGTTTTGAAAACATACGGCAAACGCATAACGCTATACATCGAAGGACGATGACCCTCATAATCGGTGAAGCGCAACGAAGCCTTTAACGAAGTATGTTGACCTTCATCTGTCATCCACTCGAGTGTAGTGCGGCCCAGTAACTGGTCGATAACCGGCGTTGTGTACTGCGCGGTAACATTAGATTTGTTAGGAGGAGTAAGTTGTGAACGATTCATGGTTATAATTTAATGGTTTTAGATTTAAATAACGGCGGAAACACATTCATTCATTACACGACGAATGGTATCATCCAGATTAATATTATTGATTACAAGATATTGCTGTTTACTGCCTGAATTACCCAGCTCATTGAACAGCTGCGTATATTCCGTGGTGAGACTGGTGATATCCTCCTGCGACAACTCCTGCTTGCGGCTGCGGATAATTTCCGGAGATGCAAAGAGAAATACATTCACCTGTGGTTTGAAGATGAAATGATAACACCATTTCATAAACCCTTTTGGTAAAACGATATTGGAACGACGGGAATCAATGATGAAATCGAAATAATAACGATCGTACAATACAGTATAACCGCGCAATGTATAACGGAAATAGATGTAATACTGTCCGACGAGATAATCGAGGTAATAGTAAGTAAAGCGAAACAGCGAACTGATCACACTTTTATTTGTTCCCTGACGCGGAAGTTTTTCACGGGTACGCTTCTCGGCCTCTGATTTTCCATGCACCACACTCGAAAGAATCGGCAGCAAGGAAGGACGATGACGCAGTACCACAATTTTCTGACGGTACTTCTTCTGCAAGGTCTGGCGCACTTCTTCGATGATGGTCGATTTACCGGCACCATCCACACCACTGAAAGTAACAGTGATACCACGCTGGTGCATAAAATCATTTATAACATCGGTAATATACCGCGCCTTGTTGTACAGAAAATGAAATGCTTTATTGTTGCCATGACCATATACATAACCCAGGATCTTTTTTGTGAATCGTGAGTTTACTTCGTACAGTTCATCCAGTACATTGATATTCACCTTGTACTTTCCTGTTATATGAGCAAAGATCTCCGCACGCTGCTCAAACGAGAAGGTACTGAAATAGGCTCTATAACGTTCAGGCACATCCGAACCATTGATCAGATAAAAAAGCAGGATATATTCGAAGTTATGACGATGAGAAGCCATCTTCAGACCATCCGCTGTTTCAATCGCATGATCCAGGATTTCTTTTGTCTGCAGATAAATCGTTCCCTTCCGGTCGAAGCGGAAAATCAAATCGATTTCCAGGTACGAGCCATCGTTAAACAACAGACTCACATAGGTCGCGAATGATTTTTTCGCCAGGTGAATGCGTTTGATATCCGGGCCCTTTCCGATGATATCCAGAAACAGGCGACGCTGATCGGCTGCGATGAGCATATCCACGTCCGAGCTCTCCGGAATTTCTGCCACAGAACCGTGAATGAACTTCAACAGTGCATACTCCTGAGACTTGATAGCCTCAAAATAATAGCGGAGATATGCCTGACGATGGTTCATTACTTCTTGCTGGCATTCGGAATTGAACTCAGACAATCGCGAATAGCGGCTGTCCACGCATCGACCATCCAGTGACTCTGCATGAGCAATTCGCGCTCGCCGAGATACTGACGGAGATAATGACTTACGGTGAAGAGCAGATAGAGACGATGATGAAGTTCCAGGTTGATACCGTACTTGCTGATCATCTGTTCTGCCAGGGCTGATTGACTCCATTGGTGAATGGTTGATTTAACAGCATTATAATTTCTGCGTTGCTGCAGGATGGTGCTTTGGTAAGTGAAATGAAATACATCGAACATCATCGGGATGCCGTTGCGGGCCATCTCCCAGTCGTACACGTACAAACGTTGTTCGTCGCAATACATATTCCACGGTGTAAAATCTCCGTGTGAAACAGAAACTGGAACAATGTCGGTCTCGGAAATACGGTTATAGAGATCCTGCAGCAATGCCACGAGATCAAGTGTTTTTTCCTTGCTGAGGTTATTGATAAAAACGGTTTCCTGTCCGAGGAAGCTGATATTATTTTTAATGGTTTCCCAGGCTGCGGTATCGCTGATTTTCTTTCTATCATTGCTCATCGCATACAATTCCGCCATCGCACTCAGGTGAATCGCATTGATCCGGTCAGCAGGAATCACAATAGCCGGTTTCACATTGCTGAGACGGGTACGACCATTGATTCGCTTTGAAGCCTTCGGCAGACTCAGCGCAGTAAAATCGTATTGATTGAGAGTATTCACCATTTCGTATTCGTTTTCTACGAGTGTATTTGCTTCCGGAGTAAGGGGGATTTTGATAAACCCTGTTGTTTCCTTCTCGTTGTGGATCTCAACTACCAGTTTGCGGGTCGCCCCTCTCGTACCGGTGAAGAAGGACGCTGCCTCTCCGATCATGATACCACAGTTCATTTGTACTCTTTCGAACAGCTTTTGTTGCACTCTGAAAGTCCCTGAGGCCAGACGATGAGCCTGACCGAGACGGAAAGCAATTCTGGTAATCGTTTTATAGAGCCGGGCTTTCACCGAAGCGGCATTGTAGAGGGAGAGATGTCCCGCTGTCATACCAGCACTCGGATAAAACCAGCGGATGGTCCCATCGGGATTATTGATAAAATCAAAACTGAGCCAGCGTTCCTCCCCAATGGAGCTGCTGTACAAAACAAAATCATCGTTACGCAAATCAACCACAAACGAAGGACGATCTTCTGCCTCCTGCACTTTCTGCAAAGGGGAAGGGATACGTTCCTGATCGCCGAACACACGACCTGCAGGATCAATTAAATAAAATTCTTCTTCCGGAGCAAAGAGCTCACGTAAGATGAGCAGGTCGGTAAGATATACCGTTTGGTTTTTCATGGTTGGTTGCCCCTCTTATACGACGGCTGTCGCTTAAGGTTTCTGAGGAAGCAGTAAAAACCAGGAAGAGATAAAATAAAATTCCGTAGTTCGTTTCACCAAAAATTCCGAACTCGGTAAGAGAGTTCACGAGCAAGGGGATCAGGATCAGCCAGACGGTAAGACGGTATTTTTTATCTGCCACCCTACGCAATGTCCATAGAAACACAGTGAGCTGCAACAGAACGATCGAAAGTCCAACCAGACCAAGACCCAGCAACACCTGCATAAACGTATTGTGCGTCATCGCCCCGGCATACGCATTCAGCGACTCAAACTTATCCGCATAATCGATCCGCATATAACCATAACCCAGCCATGGTTCACGCGGGAAATTATACGTCAGCAGATCCTTCCAGAAAGGCAAACGACCGGTAAACGTAAACAGCTCCTGCAACTGATCCTGCTTCACAAAGAACGACCATCCCGCCAACGGCACCAGCGCCAACACCGAAGCAGCCATAAACGTACGCTGCGTTTTACTCCCGGTATGTAAGGCATACACCATCAACACCGCCACCAGCGCAATAAACGACGAACGAGAACCGGTCAACAACAACATCTGAATCAACATCAGCAGATAAAGAATAATACTGATACGAATCTTTCCCTCCTTCACAATCAGCGGAAGAAAACAACTCACACCGATCACCAGCAACATACCCAGCTCATTCGGATTGATGATAAATCCACCCAGACGACTCACCGCCCCACCATGTGTCAGACGATAAAACTTATCCGGATCCACATACATACCAATCAGGAAGCCGATCCCATTCAGCAAAACGGCCGGCGCAATCACCTTATGCAAATCGAAATATCCACCCGGGTGACGATGACGATACATCCCCAACAAATGAATAAACAGCCAGGCAAAAACGAATCCCTCCGCATCCATCAGCCATTGCAAAACACTTTCCGAAAACGAACTGGTCCATAACAGCGACGCAGCCCCGAAGATCAGGTAGATTGCATAGAGCCAGATAGGCATCGGGTGTTTAATTGTATCCCCAAACCGGTGCTCCCTCCTCGACTCCAGGAAGATCGCCACCAGCAAGGTAACGGTCAGGAATATCCGCAAACCGGATTTAATTGCCTGCACCATCAACAGCGAATCAGACAACATAAAATACGAAACAATACGCAGCGCCAGCACCACCACCAGGAACATCCTGAAAGCCTTTGCCGGTTCACGCATCCACGATTGCTGCTGCTTCATCTTACCCCTTCGCCGAATAAATTTCTATTAACCGCCTGGAAATTGCTTTCCAGTTAAACTCATTACTCACCATCTCCCGGGCACGTTCCCCCAACAGCGGATGCTCCTTCTCTTTATACATCTTCAAAAAAGTAAACAAGGCCTTCTCGATACTCTT
>JBIIRF010000357.1:0-2954 GCA_044341715.1 Bacteroidia bacterium
TTCCTTCGCGTGTGCCTCCATAGTTTCCGAAAGCAAGAATGTACAACTCATTGTTAGGGGTTGCCAGGATCTTCACCACATTCATACTCGTAAAAGGGGAACCCGGACTTATTGTCGTTGCAAGCAATGCTGTTCCGGATGAACTAAACTGTCTCACAGTATAAGTAGTGCTTGCATACGGCGTTTTTGAAACAGTATAGTATCTTGAGGAACCGGCGGTAAGAAAGTTCTCCTCTTCGTTTAACTGCTTTATCCAGGCAGTGGTTTGTGCCGACGCGATTTTTGTAATGAATAAAATGGCGATGATCAGAAGACGTTTGGTCATGGTGATTGGTTTTGATAGGTGGAAGGTATACCGTAAAAATCCCATCACCCGCCTGAATTGAGTATCTGGCATTTATTTTTAGTATTGAGTGATTTTAAGCCTGGAATTGCAATGCTACTTTATTCTTAACACCTAAAGCATATAGGTTCCAATTCTCACAGCGCCGCCATTCATGAAGTAGAGCCGCGATCATACTTTGCAAGCAAAGCATGCCCGCGCCACACTTCATGACACAGCCCTCCGTAATCCCGCATCCGTAATCCCGCATCCGTAATCCTCCATCTGTAAATCTGCAATCCGAGATCTATAATTCTGTACATCTGTAATCTGTATATCGGTATCATCAGTAACCTTAAGTAGAGCGAAGCACACTTCAGGATCTGTATTCCGTAAATCCGTATAATCGGTAATATCCTAATCACTCCGTGCCAATCTGTAATCTGCAACCCTCCTCCGTAAATCTGTATCATCTGAAAATCTGTGCCATCTGTAAAAGAACTTGGCGGGGGCGTGCCCCGCACGTCCCCGCCAGGTTCGAATCTGCAATCTGCAACCCAGTGAGATTCCCATCATTCCACTAATTTTACCCCATGATAAAGTACAACCCCAAAGACTGGTTCCTCATCATCTTCAAATTCCACAAAGCCGATACCTTCCGGAAACTGCTGCCATTGATTATTGTCCTCTGCTTGTATTCATTCTTGATCACCTGGCTGGAGACGGAAGTATGGAAGCTGAGCGACAAGAGTCATGTGAAAAATCTATCGCTGATTCATACTTCACTGGGGATGGTGATTTCACTGTTGCTGGTGTTTCGTACCAATACGGCTTATGAGCGCTGGTGGGAGGGGAGAAAAGTATGGGGTGGACTGGTGAATTCAAGCCGGAATCTGGCACTGAAAATTAAATCGTTGGTGCCGGAGGAAGCGGGGTATTTTAGTGTGATGATTCCGAACTTCGCTTTTGCGTTGAAGAATCATTTGCGTAGGGTGCATCTGGAGGAAGAGTTGGAGCCGGCGGATAATTTCTCTACTCAACAATCCGAGGGCATTCATCTGCCTAACCATATCGCTTTGCAGATGATGCGATACGTCACTTCGCTGGAGCGATCCGGAAAATTAAAGCCGGAGCATCTTTTACTAATGCAACCGGAATTGAGCAATTTTACGGATGCTACCGGTGCCTGTGAGCGTATCCGCAATACTCCGATTCCTTATTCGTATTCTGTTTTCCTGAAAAAATTTATGTTTCTCTATGTGATGACCCTGCCTTTCGGTTTTGTGTTTTCGCTGGGTTATTTGACTATTCCCGTAGTGGCAATAATTTTCTATGTATTGGCGAGTCTTGAATTAATCGCAGAGGAAATTGAAGACCCGTTTGGGAAAGATGCCAATGATCTCCCTACCGATGAAATTGCTAACGGAATCCGTAAATCGGTGAAAGAAATTTTAATTTGAAAAAAAGAACATATGCTAGGTTAACTAGCTGAAATTTAGTCCTTTATTGGCAATTAATTATAAATATGCAAAATATTATTCGACAACAACTCTGTCCGGTATTGCAATAACGGTTGCCCTGCAGGTCCCGAAACAACCGAGCCGTCGATGAGGCTGAATTTGCTCATGCAGGTGGAATCGATGCAGAAAATATCGTTGGGGATGCCTTTTACGTAGGCCGTGGAAACGGAAGGGTCGTAGGTGCAGGTGCGCTCAAGGGCTATAAAGTCGGAAGGGGAGGTACGGACAACAATAATCCCCCGGTTTCCGGCGTAATTGTAGTAGGTCCAGTTGTTTATGGCGTTCAGGTTGATGAATTCGGGCAGGTTTAAGTTGAGATATTCATCCACGGCAACGGTCGGAACACGGTCGTCGTTTTTCTTGCAACTGCCTGCCAGAACAAGCACCAGGAGGATGGTCGCCCATGAAACCGGGCCTTTTACGTAATTTTTCATGCGAAACGAAGATAAGGATTTGTATTTTTGGAAACTAATGTGCTATATTTGATCTTGCAATAACGAACCAAAACATGAAAAAGCATCTCCTCTCTTTAATCTTCACACTGGCATTATTGATTCCGGTGGGACTTATGGCTCAATCCGGCGAAACAGCCAAAGGTAAACGCGGCGGATATCTGGCCAGCGGTGATCAGAAACTCTTCTTCGAAATTGTTGACGATGGTACAAAGATTAGCTTCTATCCATGCGATAAAGAAGGAAATATGCTGAAAGTGGTACCTACTGAAGCGAATGTAACTATCGCATTCCTTAGTTCTTCTGAAGTATTTAATCTGCAAGGGGTGCAGTTACAGGATGGTGCCTTCACCGTTGTTCCTGCAAGAACTTACCCTGTTTATATTTACAGCCTGAGCTACACCTATAATGACCAACAAGGTGCAGTTAAATTCAGGAATCCTGATTCGCCACAGCCGCGATAAAAGGCCTTCTTACAACTCATTTAAGAACCCTGTCAGAACGACGGGGTTTTTTATTGCCCTGTTTATGCGTTTCTCCTTATGTTTGCGTTGTTAGCTTATGAAACGTCGCCTGGCCCTTCTCTTCCTGATGTTGTCGATTCCGTTTTCTGTGCTTGTGGCGCAGAGTAGTGAGAGCGGTACTACAACCGGTAGTTCC
>JBIIRF010000358.1:0-2951 GCA_044341715.1 Bacteroidia bacterium
GCTGACGCGGATTGCGTACGATGCTATCTTATCCGGTAAAGCGAAACTCTGGAATAGTCCTACACATGAAATTCAGATTATGGGAAGTAGTCTGAAAGAGATCGAGCGGACATCCGGGACATTGTTTACCGAACAGGAAGTGGTGTTCATCTACGAATACTGGACCAATCAAAACAAAGAACTTAAAAGCACAACATCCGGATTTTTATTCGCGAATAAAACCAAGCTGGGCGATGAAGTGGAGTATGGGTATGTAGAGTACAATGATCTCCAGGAATTTTTTATGCGGGAACGGGTGCGGACAAACGCCAATGGGAATTTCAACGCTAATCTGGCCAGTTATTTATCTTCTAAAAACTACAATTATAATTTCCTGCAGTTTGCGGGTAAGGTGATCGACAATGTGACTGATTCCCGCAAGATCCGCGATGATTTTATTGGTGGACTGAAGTTCAACATTTCGGCCTTTGCCATGAATGAGGTGCCACAGAAAATGGTGACATGGACCCTCGACCTTTCAACCGATGTGAGTATGCTGAAATCGGCGAATGGAAATCTCTTGTTGTCGTCGATTGAGAAGTTCCTCCGGGGCAATGAAGAGGTGTTTTACAACCTGGGCGGAGATCAGATCCTCAACCATATCCAGAAAGGAAAATGGAAAGTGAACAAAATTGAAGTGAACGAGCTCTGGAAAAAGATCAGCGGGCAGGTGATGTTTGATCCAACAGAGGTCGTTATCTACATCAACGATAAACCCCTGCTGCCGATTCCGTACCGCGATCTGGTAAAGATGGAAGTGAAGGTGGAAGAGTTGGGCTGGGTCGATTTTATCCGGCTGAAGAATTTCAACTACGTCATCCGGAAGATCAATTCGCAGGAGATCGTCCGGTCTGAAGCCTATATGTACCAAAAAGCCTTTTTCGAAGCCGACTGGAATAAGATCAACGGGTACGCGGCCGGCCAATAAGCCATTAACATCCACCTGTGTATCAATTTTTACAGAGGGATAGCCGAAGCGGAAGAAGTCTTGTTTAAATTCGTAACGATTTTAATGTTCAGGCGTAAAAAGCCGGAGTTGAACCCCAATATCAAAACCTCATGACTAAGATTAAATTCGGAACAGATGGCTGGAGAGCTATCATCGCCCAGGAATTCACTGTTGAAAATGTTGCCCGTGTGGCAGAAGGCACAGCTAAATGGTTGTTGCAACAGTCTAAATCACCTTCCATTGTCCTCGGACACGATTGTCGCTTTGCCGGCGAATTGTTTTGCCATACCGTGGCGAAGGTAATGTGCTCAATGGGTGTGAAAATTTCAATGGCGAAAGATTTCGTTTCTACACCGATGATCTCCCTCGGTGCTGTTAAACTCAACAAAGACCTTGGAATTATCATCACTGCGAGTCATAATCCTCCCGAGTACAACGGATTTAAACTGAAAGGATCCTTCGGTGGTCCGCTGCAGCCTTCGCTGGTTTCGGAAATCGAAGACCTTATTCCGGATGCCTGTACGGTGAATTATGCTTCATTGGAATTGTCAACATTCGAAAAAAGCGGGCTCCTCGAATACGTTCCGCTGGAAGATATGTACGTAGAGCATGTGAAAGCACATTTCGATCTCGATGCTATTCGTAATTCAGGATTGAATCTTGCGTACGATGCTATGTATGGTGCCGGACAAAACGTATTGAAGCGTCTCTTGCCGGATATGACCTTCCTGCATTGCGATTACAATCCATCTTTCAAAGGACAAGCTCCTGAGCCGATTCACAAGAACCTGACAGAGTTCAGTAATCTCATCAAGAACAGCGGAAAAATCGATTCAGGTCTGGTGACAGATGGAGATGCAGACCGACTGGGCTTCTACGATGGAAAAGGAAACTTCGTTGATTCACATCACATCATCCTCTTGCTGATTCACTATCTACATAAGTACAAAGGACTGAACGGAAAGGTATGTTGTGCGTTCTCAACCACTCCGAAAGTGGCGAAGCTCTGTAAGCATTATGGTCTCGAAATGGAAACCGTGAAAATCGGATTCAAATACATCGCAGAGATCATGATCAAGGAAGATGTGTTACTTGGTGGAGAGGAGTCTGGCGGTATCGCTATCAAAGGACATATCCCTGAGCGTGATGGAATCTGGATGGGTCTCACCATTTGGGAATTCATGGCGAAGAGTGGTAAAACGCTGAATGATCTGATCGAAGAAGTATATGCTATTGTCGGACGCTTCTCTTTCGAAAGAAATGATCTGCACATCAAGGAAGAAATCAAACAACGTGTGCTCGAGAATTGTAAGTCGGGCCGTTATGATTCATTCGGAAAATACAAAGTATCCCGCGTAGAAGATCTCGATGGGTACAAGTATTTCTTCGAGAACGGCGACTGGCTGATGATCCGCGCTTCAGGAACAGAGCCTGTTTTGCGTACGTATGCGGAGTCTAACACCAAGGATGCAGCTTTCGATATCCTGAATAACGCGAAAGACACCTTGCTCAACTAAGAGCATGATCGCTCGTCGATATAAAAGTTATTGGTACATCACGGTCGTTTTGATCGTGATGTGCTTTTTTATGCCGGCTCGGGCGCAAGTGAATGATTCAACCCGATTGAAATTTTACGAAACGCCACTCAGCTATCAACCTGCACGGGGAAAAGCGGTAGCCATCGGACTCTCTGCCGGCTATGCTGTCACCATGGGCGCTTTGTATACAGCCTGGTACAATGATTATCCAATGACCCGATTCCACACATTCAACGACAACGGCGAATGGCTGCAAATGGATAAGGTGGGACATGCGGGATCGGTGTATTATCTCTCACGTTGGACAACTGGTCTGATTGCATGGACAGGATTACCTCAGAAAAAATCGGCATACGTCGGAACGGCAACCGCCTGGTTTTTCCTTCTCGGAATTGAAACTTTCGATGGCTTCTCTGATCAATGGG
>JBIIRF010000359.1:0-2939 GCA_044341715.1 Bacteroidia bacterium
TGGTAAGGATGAATATTTTGTTGCTTCAGATGCGACACCGATAGTTGAGTACACCAAGAACGTTGCTTATCTGAATGATGGCGAAGTGGCGGTGATCAATAATGGTGAGCTTACTGTGAAAACCATCGGCAATGAAATCAAAATCCCTTATGTGCAGGAACTCGAGTTAAAACTTGAGGCACTGGAGAAAGGAGGTTATGAGCATTTCATGTTGAAGGAGATCTATGAGCAGCCACGTTCAATTGCAGATAGTATGCGTGGTCGTTTCGATAGTCGCAACGGAAGTTTAAAGCTCGGTGGTTTACGTGAGTTCGAGCAGCGCATCGTGAATGCAAAACGTTTCCTGATCGCTGCCTGTGGTACTTCATGGCATGCCGGTCTGGTAGCAGAATACCTGATTGAAGATCTCGCGCGAATTCCGGTAGAGGTGGAGTATGCTTCTGAGTTCCGTTACCGCAATCCTGTTATCTATGAAGATGATGTATTGATTGCTATTTCGCAGAGTGGTGAAACAGCAGATACATTGGCTGCAGTGGAGCTGGCGAAATCAAAAGGCGCAACTATTTTCGGAGTGTGTAATGTAGTGGGATCAAGTATTCCGCGTGCTACTCATGCCGGTTCATATACACATGCCGGTCCGGAAATCGGAGTAGCTTCTACCAAGGCATTTACTGCGCAGGTGACTGTTCTAACATTGCTTGCTTTGCAGATTGCTCATAAGCGTGGAACTATTTCTGAATCCCGTTTCCGTCAGGTGTTGAATGAGCTTGAAACGATTCCTGCTAAAGTAGAGCAGGCGTTGAAATCAAATGATAAAGTAAAGATTATTGCTGAGCGTTATAAAGATGCCCGCAACTTCCTTTATCTCGGACGTGGTTATGGATTCCCTGTTGCGCTGGAAGGTGCATTGAAACTGAAAGAGATTTCCTATATCCATGCAGAAGGTTATCCGGCTGCTGAAATGAAACACGGTCCTATTGCGTTGATCGATGAAGAGATGCCGGTGGTGGTGATTGCTACCAAACATGGTTCTTACGAGAAAGTGGTGAGCAATATTCAGGAAGTGAAAGCCAGAAAAGGAAAAATTATCGCCATCGTGACAGAGGGAGATGAAGTAGTGAAGGAGATGGCCGATTATGTAATTGAAATTCCTGAGACGGATGAAATCCTTGTTCCGTTGGTGAGCGTTATTCCATTACAGTTGCTGGCATACCATATTGCTGTGATGCGTGGTTGTAACGTAGATCAGCCGCGAAATCTGGCGAAGAGTGTTACAGTAGAATAAACCAACTCAATTAAAATACAAAGCCCCGGAGTTTATTCGGGGCTTTGCTGTTTAATGTGGTGAGCAGAACTTAGTTGAGGAAAAGAGCCTCCCTGAACAACCGGCCGATTTTATCTGGATTGTAATGTTCATCGATATCATGAAATGCATTTGCTTTCAAAGCGGATGAGTTTATCTGATCATTCACCACTTTGTCTATTTCAACTGCGAGCGATGCAGCGTTTTCTGTTTTGAAGAGGAGGCCGTTGTGTCCGTGGTTTACCAGAAATTTATTCGGAAGTAAATCAGATGCAATCACTGTCATTGGGAAGCTCATCGCCATCAATAAAACACCGCTTTGGTAAATGTGAAGATAGGGAAGCACAATTGCTTTGCTGGTCGCGAACAGGAAATCCCTCTCGGTATCGCTGATGTGCCGGATAACAGGAAGTACCTTGTTTCGGATATTCAATGCCGTTAGTATGTCGTCGTATCTCTGCCAGTTCTCATCCCGCACCTTTCCTGCAACAAGCACTTTGAATTCACTCTTAGTCTGAGTGATCGCTTCCAGCAATACATCAAGTCCTTTGGCTTTTTTAATTTGTCCGAAGAAAAGCAGTACAGGTGTGGAGGATTCCAATACACTCCAGAGCTCCGGATGTAAACCTTCTGCAATTGATTTATTACTTTTCAGATTGTCCAATAAGGCATGGTCTGACTGATAGGCGCTGAACAGATGACGGAAATGAACATGGGGAATGATCTTTACCGGACGCAAGGGATTATTTCCCTCGAGTTTCAATAATTCGTTTTTACAAAAGTCATTGTGTACGATTCGCATTTCCGGTAAGCGGTGTAAAACATTGTTCCTTACAAACGGAAGAGTGAATGTATCCAGGCTTTCAATATCATGAGCAATGGCATAAATCTTTAAACCCATCATTCTGGCAATACTGAATACGACTAGATCGAATATTCCTGCCCTGAAGATATGTACAATGATTTTTTTTACACCATTCTCTCTGCATATCCGGAATGCCTTGAGATGGCCAAAGAAATTACTCGCTATGGATTTCCATTTCGCAACACCTGTATTGTAAAACACCTGCGTGTTGTGAAACTCCTTGTAGGTTCCATTGAAATTTGAAAACAGAAAGCAACTCACACCTGCATTGCTGAGTCCTTTCAATAGAAGTACATTATAATGATCCATGCCGGCTTTTACACCAACCGGATCAATTAACGCCGCTTTGTATTGAACAGACATGCGAAGAGGTAAGTGACTAACGTTTCTTGTTTTTTTCGTACTCCGTAATCATGTATTTCCAAAGTGGAGTAGTTGGTCCTACCTGCTTGATCGTCCACTTTAATTCCGGTTGACGACGATCGGCTACATCAAAAAACGGATCCCAGGCTTCGGTGCCGGCTTCATAGGCAAACATACTCCAGCTGAAGTTATATTTATCGTTAATCGATACAACATCTTTTACCCAAGTCTCTGCTCCCGGTGACCAACGTGTAGTCTGAAATTCCCCGATGTAAATCAGAAAACCATATTTATCACCAAACGATTTTACGAGTCCCAGTTTTTTCTCCAGCATTTTTTTATCCCAGTATTCACCTTTTATAGTTCCGGGATAAGTAAACCCACGTGGACGTTCTTTGATTCCCTGGT
>JBIIRF010000002.1:0-28101 GCA_044341715.1 Bacteroidia bacterium
ACATAATAATCACCTGCAATAGCCGTCGTGTAAGATGAGGTAGTTGCTCCTGCTATTGGCGAACCATTCCTGAACCATTGATAAGTGTAAGGGCCGCTGTTAGTGGTGAAGGTTACGTTGTTGCCGCTGCAGAGATGTAATATTCCGGAAGGAATAATATCTGCATAATAATACGAAATGGTAAGCTTGGGTCTGTATGCCGCTGTCGGATGGTCGGATGAAAGTAAACGGATCCATGTCAGCTGATTGAATTCTTCGAGCTGTAAGAGCATTCCGAATTTTTCAGATGGATTACTCATCCAATGCCGAACTAAAGGTGCAATATTCGCGGTGAAGTAGGATTTCGATGTAATCGTAGAACAAGGAACTACTGTTTGCTGAAATACAGTGGAGTCAGGTGCAGTATTCCAACTGATAGTTTGCTCGTTCCATGCTTGCGTGTTCCTGCGGAAGTACAAAACATTTGGTAAGTTGGCATTGACATTTAATTTATTGGTCGTATCAACGTATAGGCGGAGGTTGGCACTGATGATAGGTGTTCCTTCAGGAAGTGCACTCAGGTCAAAATTTAAATATCCTCTCTCTGCTGTACGGAAATATTTATACCAATTGGATACTTCAATGGTGCTTGATGTGCCATAATTGGTGCCGAAATTTCCGAAATCACTTGTTGTATAACTGTCAATTCCTTCAGTTCCCGGTTGTAATACTAATGTTTTTTGCGGAAGTGTCGGATTAGGATTTGCTGATACATTTACCGTTGCCGTTGTTTTCGTACAGCCGATGGCGTTAGCAACTACACACTTATAATTTCCTGTTGAAGTAAAGGTGGTTGTTGCACTTGTTGCTCCCGGCATCACTGTGTTATTTTTAAGCCATTGATAAGTGGATATGTTGTTGCCGGCTGCAGTGAGCGTTACAGTGCCACCTGAACAAAGTGTTTGTGCTGTTCCCGGAGTTACGCTTAGGCTGCTTGGATTTAGATAAATTGTTACTGACTTCGCCGGACTATTATTGCATGTGATGCCGGTTGTATTAACAGTGTAGTTTCCACTTTGTTTTACCCAAATACTCTGCGTATTTCCTCCGGCAATGTTTGCCCCATTTCGTTTCCATTGGTAGCTTGAAGCTGCTGTACAAGTTAATTGTATAGAATCTCCGTTACATGCTTGTGATAATCCGGATATGTATGCTCCCGGATTCTGGGTTACTGAAATAGCATTTGAATATCGGTAGCAATAGGTTCCGTTTCCGTTAGATGCTTTTGATCGCATAGTATATTGGCCGGAGCTACCAACTGTTAAACTAGATTTACCGGTACTTCCGGAGATGGCAATTCCGTTTAGATACCAGTTGTCTATTGTGGCTGAACTGCTGGCGGTTAAAACTACAGAGTCTCCTGTGCAAAATGTAGTTGGACCTTGTGCAGTAAGTGTGGGTGCCGATGGTCGTGGAAAGTAGAATAAACCGGTGGTCAAAGTATCGCCACAATTTAATCTCACTTTATACTCGTACCATGCTGAGTCTGCCGGATCAGCGTAGTAATAAGAGGATATTCCGGTAGCTTGTCCGTTTTTATACCACATAGCCCATCTTTGTGGTGAACCACCCCAAGGATCAAGAAGTGGGGGCACTTCCAATGCGCCACAGGAAGAATTTTCTGTATGAAATCTATAAGGAATATTCGTGCTGGGTTTGCTGCTGGCAATGGAGCGTCCGTCTGAATTGATGATTTGTCCCGAGAGATCATCAATGGTCAGCAATCTTACCATACATACTGTTCCAATTGATCCGGTAAATACCTGTATAGAGGATTGAGAACCTAAATAGAAGAAATTGTTGGGGCCTGACAGAGACCATCCACCAGTATAATCTTCATACATCCATTCATAGTGTGTTCCAGCTGGAGCAGGTGTTGTATACGAAAAGGAGACTGATTGGCTGGTGCAATAATCCCCGGCCAATGGTGTCTGGATTATTTGTGCTGTAGAACAGAATGCCCGTAAAAGGAGCAAGGATAGAATAAAAAAGTTTTTCATAGTGTAGGTTTTGGTTAGGGTGTCGACCGGAATTACTTGTGTGAGTATTTCCACCTACTAAGGAATGAATTTACATTTTAATTTGCAAATATTTTACCTGCTTATTGACGAATAGACAGTTTCGTTGGGTGTATTAGGGGATAATAACCTCTTCCGGTAATAGCAAAGTTTCGTTTTTCATTCGAAGCAGGATCTGCATAACTGTGACTACATCTTTCTGGCAATACGTAACAATTCGTTCGAGGTTTTTTTCCTGCCAGTAAACATGTCCTACCTGCGATCCGTCAATATCGTCTTTCGGACTTGGAATGCCTAATATGTAAGCCAAAAGATTGAGTGGGGTGAAGCTTTTATAATCACCAAATTTCCAGAGTTCCATAGTGTCGATATGCGGCACTTCCCAGGGTTTTTTTCCGAAGAGGTCAAGTTGTGGTGGCAAGGCGATTCCATGAATGATCATTCGGCGACTGATATAGGGGAAATCAAATTCTTTGGCGTTATGTCCGCAGAGGACCATGCTTTGTTTTCCGCTTTTTTGTCTCGACTCGTGGATTTGTTCTAATAATGCTCCAAATTCAAGCAGCAATGTCTTTTCATCATCTCCATAAAATGATTTTAACCGGAAGCTTCGTTGACCGTCTTTGATGACGAGAAACCCTGTGCTGATGCAGATTATTTTTCCGAATTCTGCATAAATCCCGGCTCTGTTATAGATTCCTTCTTCCGTTTCTTCGTCGGTTTTTTTGAGATTAGCAGCCTTACGTAGCCAGAGTTTTCGCAGTTCTTCCGGCGTGGCATCATAGTGTGGATACTGCGGGACAGTTTCAATGTCGAGGCAAAGAATGTTTTCCAAAGGGAGTTGTTGTAACATGATTCGTCGGTTTCTGCAAATATATTGCTTCGATGCGGATGCCGGTTAACTTATCCGTTAATAAGCGTTTGTTAGAATTACAGCAACCTGATTTGATCTTGGATGTAACAAATGTTGCCAAGAACAGGGCAATGGAGGTTCTATTTTTGCTTTCCGGTTAGTTCCGGGGAATCCGTTTGGTGCAACAGATGGGAAAAGCAAAGAATTTAGTAGTTTTATCAGCAAAGTACTGTCTTGAAAACTGAACTATGAAGAAGAAAATAAATGAAGTTGTAAAAGCGTCCTCCCGGCGTGATTTCCTGAAGCGTTCTGCCCTATTGGGTATGGCGGCAGGTTTGGCTCCCATCCATCAGGCAATTTCTGCTCCGGCCGTGAATAGTATCCCCGAGCCATCTGCGCCTTTATTGCCCTTGGGAAATGGAAAGGTGACCCTGCTCTATACTTCCGATATACATGCACAATTGCATACGCATGATGAGTTTTTTTGGGAAGATGGTAAGGCTGTCTATAAAAAGCGCGGGGGACTGGCGGTATTAAAAACCATGGTGGAGAGTTTTCGTCGGAAGGCTCCGGAGCAAACCTTGCTGATCGATGGCGGCGATTATTATCATGGTCATGCTGTGGCTTCATTGACGGAAGGAGAGGCGTTGATTCCATTGCTGAATGCTTTCAATTATGATTTACTGCTTCCGGGAAACTGGGAGGTGGTGTATAAGAAGAAGAAAATGTTGTACGATCTTGGTCATAGTTCTGCGGCGAAGATTTGTGCGAATATGTGGCATAATTCCAATGATGAGTACAATGGAGATTTAATCTATCAGCCATACTGGATTAAAATTGTAGGTGGCGTAAAAATTGGTTTTATCGGATATACTGATCATCTGATTCCGAAACGTCAGTCGCCGGCGTATAGCGAGGGAATTCGTTTCGATCATGCAGAGAAAACCGTAGCAAAGTATGTGAAGTACCTGCGTGAGTATGAAGCCTGTCATCTGGTGATGCTGGTAACACATATGGGGCTGGCACAACAAGTAGGCCTGGCAAATAATCCGGTTTGTACAGGTGTCGATTTTATTCTTGGCGCCGATACGCATGAGCGGGTACGTGTGCCGATTGAATGCAAGTACACGAAGGTGGTGGAGTGTGGTGCTTTTGGTTCTTTCCTTGGTAAACTTGAGTTGGAAGTTGTTGATGGAAAACTAATAAAATATCAATACGACTTATTGGATGTAGATCCTGAGGTTTATCCGCCCGATCCGGAGATGGTGGAGATGATCCATACTGCCGCTCGTCCTTTTGATGAGGAGTTGAAAAAGGTGATTGGCTATTCTTCTACTCCGCTCGTGAGATATTTTGTTTTGGAAACGCCGATGGATAATTTATTGACGGATGCTATCATGTGGAAGTTTAAACCGGATGTTGCATTGAGTAACGGATTCCGTTTTTGTCAGCCGTTGAATGTGGAAGCTTCTTCTGGAAAAGTTGCCATTACAAAGGAGTTTCTCTGGAATATGTTACCTGTGAACTCGGAGGCAAAAACGGGAGTAGTTACCGGTCAGCAGATTCTCGATTGGCTGGAGAAAGAATTGCAGAATGCATTTGCTAAGGATCCTGCAAAAAGGTTCGGTGGATGGTTTGTACGTTATGCCGGAATGCAGGTGAATTTTACCATCAATAATGAATTCGGTAAGCGGGTGAATTCAGTGGTGATAAAAGGTAAGCCACTGGATAAGTTGAAAGAGTATCGTATTGTTGCTTGCGAGAGAGAAGGGGATCCCGATGATACAATTTGTCGAATGGAAAAAGTGAAGTCGCCAACGCGCACCGGATTGCTGATGCATACTGTGATTGAAGAATACCTCGCAGCGAAAAAAACGGTCGCTCCAAAACTTGAAGGCCGTGCTACTGCTACCGATTTTCCGCCAACATTATTGACCCAATTACAAGGTACTACTTATGAGTTCAGATAACCAACATCAACAAAAAGATCTGCATGATGCGTTGCAGAAAGCCGTGCGTTCACTCGTGATCGTTGTTACGTTGTTTGTGGCGATGATAGTGGTGGTTTTGCTTTATACAATGACAGACCTGAAGGAGATGAAATTTTTCTCTTCGAAGCCGGATGTTAATACAGGTAATTCCGGTGTTGTTGTGAAGGAGGAGAAGAAACCTGATTATTGGTCGGCGCCTGTAATGGATGATGCTGCTCCGGCAGAGGTTAAGTATGGTCGTGAACTTATTGCGAATACGTCGCTCTATCTCGGACCAAAAGGTTCTGTGGCGCACCTTAGTAATGGAATGAATTGTCAGAACTGTCACCTGGATGCCGGTACAAAACCTTTCGGTAACAATTATAGTGCGGTGGCTTCTACTTATCCGAAGTTCAGAGCACGTTCCGGAACGGAGGAGTCGATCGAAAAACGGGTGAGCGATTGTTTTGAGCGCAGCCTGAATGGTGTGGCTCCGGCTGTAGATAGTAAAGAAATGAAGGCGATTGTGGCGTATATCAAATGGCTTGGTAAAGATGTGCCGAAGGGAGAGTCGCCGAAAGGTGTTGGCCTTGTTGAATTACCATTCCTGGATCGCGCTGCTGATCCGGAAAAGGGAAGGGTAGTGTTTGATCAAAAATGTAAGTCATGTCACGGAACTAACGGTGAGGGATTACCGAATGCTGATGCGACGGCATATACTTATCCGCCTTTATGGGGAGATAATAGTTATAACCATGGAGCCGGACTTTATCGCCTGAGCCGTTTTGCAGGGTATGTGAAGGCAAATATGCCACTTGGTGCTTCTGCTGAAAACCCTCAGCTCTCCGATGAAGAAGCATGGGATCTTGCTGCATTTGTGAACTCGCAACCTCGTCCGAAGAAGGATCTTTCGAAAGACTGGCCGGATTATACGAAGAAACCATATGATCATCCTTTCGGACCTTTTGGGGATTCTTTCTCTGAAAAACAACATAAGTTCGGTCCTTTCGCCGAAATTAAAAAGGGAATTGATGCCCGTAAAAAGAAAGCAGAGGAAGAAAAGAAGAAATCAGTAAATAAACCATCATGAAAAAAATCGTCCTTCTCTTTCTGTTGATGTTTTCAGCAGGAATTATCTCCGCACAATCTGACCCGAAGCATAAGGTGATTATGCAATTAACACAAAATGATCCGGCTGCGCATAAAGGTTTGATGAACCAGCTAACAGCATTGAAAGAAGCCTGGGGTGATAGCGTGGTGATTGAAGTGTTGGCACATGGTCCGGGAGTGGAGTGTTTTATGACAGAGAAGGCGACGCAGATGGAGGCTATTCAAAAATTAAAGGCTGCCGGAATTCATTTCGTGATTTGTGAAAATACATTGAAGCAAAAAGCTATTACAAAAGATCAGTTGTTGGCCGGACTTGAATTTGTGAAGTTCGGATTGGTGGAAGTGATTACTAAACAAGAACAGGGATGGACGTATTTAAAGGCAGGATTCTAATTCTGTTCTTATTGTTGACTGGGTTCATAGTTCAGCCATCATTTTCTCAGGTTACAGATAGTAGTGCATCTTCTGCCGTGTCGAAGGGAGTTTTTAAGGCTCATCTGCGCAGTTTTTTCATGGCTACAGATAACGACACCCGATTGAAAGATGCCTATGCACTGGCTTTTGGAGCAGGATTGAGTTATGAAACACCCAAATTTCATGGGATACAGGCAGGCTTTACCGGTTTTTTCATATTTAATCTGATGTCGTCGGATTTGGGGTTGGCAGATCCGCTTTCGAAAGGATTGAATCGTTATGAAATTGGCTTGTTCGATATCAATCGTCCGGATAATAAAATGGATCTGGATCGTCTGGAAGATTTATTCATTCGATACAACTATGGTAAGTCGAAAGTTGAACTTGGACGCTTTGAAATTAACACTCCGTTTATAAACAGACAAGACGGACGTATGAGAGGTACTATTGAAGAAGGAGTGTGGATGGAAGTAAATGAGTTGGCCAATATCAAGCTGGAAGGTGGCTGGCTTTGGAAGATATCTCCCCGTTCAACGATTGACTGGTACAGAATGGAAGATTCGTATGGCGTTTATGCAGGAGGAGTGAATGAGGAAGGGAAAAAATCGGATTACGCGGGTAATGTACAATCAATCGGCACTGCGCTGGCAGGACTAACGGTGCGCACATCCGAAAATGTGAAAATCCAGTTGTGGAATCAGTTTGCCGAAAATGTTTTCAATACGGCGATGTTGCAAACGGATATCTCGCTGAAAATAAATGATAAGAAAAAAGCATTGGTTGGCGCTATGATCATTCGTCAGGATGCAGTGGCGAATGGAGGACATCCCGACCCGACACGTGCTTATATCAGAAAAGGAAGCCAAAGTAATGTGTTCAGTACAAGAGTGGGAGTCTCCAATGGTAAATCCGAGTTGACTTTGAATTACACTCAATTTAGCAAGGATGACCGTTTCCTGATGCCTCGTGAGTGGGGCCGTGAACCGTTTTATACTTTCATGGCTCGCGAAAGAACTGAAGGTGCAGCAGGCGTAAAGGCACTGGTTGCTAAATGGTCCGGAAAAAGTAAAAATGGAAAATGGAAACCTTCTCTTGCCGCAGGTTATTTCGATATGCCGGATGTGAAGGATTTTAAACACAATAAATATGGAATGCCTGCTTTTGCACAGGTAAATGCTGAGGTGCGTTATGCATTTACCGGTAAATTGAAAGGACTACAGGCTTTCTGGTTAGTAGCGTATAAAAAGCGGGTCGGAGATACGTATGGAGAGTATAAATATGTGTTTAATAAAGTAAATATGTTTAACTGGAATCTGGTGATTGATTATACATTCTAAAAAATGATTAAGTATAAGTTCTTATTGATTGGTATATTATTGGGTGGCATGGCTGGATATTTTTACTGGTTAAATGTAGGTTGTGCCTCCGGAACGTGTATGATAACTTCAAGGCCATTAAACAGTACACTTTATGGCGCTATGATGGGTGCATTGCTGGGTGATATGTTTCGGAAGAAGTAGCGTTTTGGATTTGCATAATTGTGTAGATGAAATTCTTTTAAATGTTGCTGAATTCAGAAGCTACTTTTAGATGCATTTGATTTTTTCCGGTATGAAAATAATTTCCTATTATTGGAACTGGTTTCACCCGGGAATGCTGTCCATGTCTGAGTAGCCGGCCCGAAAACGCAATTAACCTGATTGGAGAAAAAATCATTGATCCTGATTGCTGACGTTTTTCGCATTTCGTTGATAAACGGACTACCTTGCAGGGAGGATATGATTCTTTGGGCAGAAAATGAATTGAAGAATTCAACAGAAGAATCAGGATGGCTGGCTGAACTTTCTCTATCTGGCAACATCAATGTCAACGATTTGATTACACTGTTAGACCAGAAAGTAGGCTATACGAAACCACTGATATCAGCGCGCATTGTCATGGGAAATTTATACCGGCATTTGGACGCAGGGAGTCTGCAAGTAGAAAAAGTGACCCGTGTTCTTGATTGGCTGGCGCGACATTCTCCTTTGTCGACAGAAGAAAAATATATCATCACCGGTATTGACGATAAGCTTCAATTGGCAAAGAGCAAAACATTCGGTGATGTTAAGGATGTGGAAATGGAGGTGCGACGGTTTTTAAAACTTTTTCATGAATTGTCCCTGGATTCAGAGGATCAATGGGAAATCGCTTCCACTAATATAATCATACCTCTTCGTGCGCTATTTGATCTTGTTCGAAAGGAGCAGGCCGAATTTATTGAAAAGCAAAAAAAAGTCGGATGGAAATCTTTTTGGGGTTTATGGAACTGAAGAAAGTTATTCGGAAATGTAAACGATTTGGAGGCTTACTTGTTATTAAAAAACAGAGCAAATTATAGAAATATGAAGACCTTTGCAAAATATATCTTACTATCGACTCTTCTCTCCGTAATCTTTAATTATTCAGGATACGCTCAGTTTAAAGTAAAAGGTCGGATTTTCAATTCAATCACTTCAGAGCCACTTGCCTTTGTGACAGTTATGCAAGACGGCACACAGAATGGAACCTTTACGGATATTGATGGTTATTTTTCACTCAATCTGTCCGATAGAGAATCACTCATTAATTTTTCATATGTTGGATTTACTTCAGAGAAACTTGTGTGGAATGGCTCTACTCTTTGGGAAGTCCGGTTGACACCTCTTGTTAAGGAATTGCGGGTTGCAACAATTACAGCCGGTGAAAATCCTGGAGAAAAAATTATGCGGAAAGTGATTCGATGGAAGGATAAAAATAACCCGGAAAAGTCTACTGCATTTATTTATAACAGCTACAATAAGCTTGTGATCATGGGTGATCCGGATTCAACTGAATTAGAAGCGTCGTCGGCTACCAATTCGCTGGATTCGACTTCTATAAAAATGAGGACCTTTTTTAAAGAGAAACATTTGTTCATGATGGAAAGTGCTACTCAACGTCGTCATCTTCCTCCGGGAAAAGATGAGGAGGTAATTCTTGCTTCACGTGTTTCTGGATTTAAAGCTGCTCCATTTGCATTGTTGGGGACACAGCTGCAGTCGTTTTCAGTCTATGAAGATAATTTAATGGTTTTAGATATTTCTTACCTGAGTCCTATATCCGGTTCTGCTATTTCTAAATACTTTTTCCATCTGGAGGATAGTACTTTAATCGGGGCAGATACTGTATATACTATTTCCTTCCATCCGCGTAAGGGTAAGAATTTTAATGGACTCGTTGGATCTCTTACAATTAATTCAAATGGATGGGCCGTTCAGAATATTATTGCTTCTCCGGCAGATACCGGCAGTAGTGTACAGATTAAAATTCAGCAACAATATACAAGGTTTAATTCGACATGGTTTCCTGAACAATTGAACTCTTTTCTTTCTTTTCCGAATATGTCTGTGAATGGAGTGAATATTGTTGGCGTTAGTCGTTCGTATATCCGGGATTTGGAATTGAATGCTCAGTTGAAGCGAAGTAGTTTTGGTCCTGTAACTTTACGGATGGACCCTAAAGCGGCCGATGTTCCGGATTCACTTTGGAATATTTATCGTCAGCATTCACTCGATGTGAAGGAGGCTGCAACTTATGGTTATCTCGATAGCGTAGGTAAAGCGGAGAATTTTGAGCAAAAGTTGAAGATTATAAATATTCTTGCAACAGGAAAAATTCCCATGGGGAAGTTGAGCTGGGATATTGACAGGTTTTTTCGGGCGAATGATTTTGAAGGTTTGCGTTTAGGAGCTGGTTTACATACGAATGATTTCCTCTCCCGCGTTTTTTCATTGGGAGGATATTATGCCTATGGATTCAAAGATCAAGGCCATAAATATGGAGGTGATGTTTTGTTTCACCTGTATCGAAAGCGAAATGCATGGATTCAGTTTGTCTATGAGCAGGATGTAAAAGAAACCGGCGGGAATATAATTTCCAATCGAAAGAATGCATTCTTGTCCAATAATTTTTATCCGATCTTTATTAGTGCTATGGACGAAGTTGAAAAAATGGAGGTTCGTATCAATGGAAGACTCGTCGGAAACCTCTCTTCGTTGCTATTTGCAAATTATCAAACGATTTCTACAGTTTCCGACTATCGTTTTCTGGTTCCTAAAAATGAACAGATAAGTGTTCTTGTTCGTGATTTCAGTTTTTATGAAGCCGGCGTTGGTCTGCGATGGGCACCAGGTGAAAAACTGGCACTTATGGGTGATCGTGAATTGAGTCTTGGAAGTAAATGGCCATTGTTTTTTCTGCGATATACAATCGGCATGACCGATATTTCTAATGAACGTTCATCATTCCAACGATTCGATGCAGAGATAGAAAAAACTTTTCGAATGGCTTTGACTGGCGATTTTTCTGTTCGTGTAACAGGTGGCTGGGTCCCGTATAATCTGCCGGCTCATATGAATTATAATGCCCAGGGAACAAATACTATTTCTTATGACCACAATCGATATGTTGGTTTAGCGGCCCCATATACATTCGAAACTATGAGAACCAATGAGTTTGTCCATAGCCGTTTTGTGCAGGTTCATCTTCGTCATTCCTTTAAAGACTTGTTATTCAAATCAGGGAAATTCAAGCCGTTGTTAAGTGTAGTTCAGAATATGTGTTGGGGTAACCTCGAAAACCCGGCTTCGCACACAATTATCGGTCGACAGGCGAAGGAAGGATTTTTCGAATCCGGTTTGGTTGTTGATCAACTGATGAAGTCTGCATTTTCCGGCATTGGTCTGGGTGTGTTCTATCGATACGGCACCTATGCAGGAACTTCGGCGGAGGATAATATCGTTGTAAAAATCTGTACAAATATTAGCTTCTAACCTGTAATAAAGAGGGAGGAATCAAAGGCTTGCCGTCTTGTAATATTTTTGTAAGAATCATAGGGCAGTTTAAAGAAACAGAGCCTTCCAATTTCTTCGATTTGGAACTATATTTGCAACAACATATCTGAAAATACGTTTAAGAGTTAAGAGAAAATCATGCTGAGAGACATTCATCGGGTTACAGTGGAGGATATTGCAATTGCTATTGTGCCAAAAGATAAAGCAATAGACGATGATAACACGGAGGAGGTCCTGTGGGAGGTCTATATATTAAATCTGAAGCAGGATCCGCTGGAAAACGTTATCGTGGCCAGCAAAGGATATGGCGTGTTTAAAGGGGAGGATGTGAAGACATCTACCTTGCGACATTATCTGGGAACAATGGCCCCCCTCAGTTATATGCTGATCGAGCCTATTCAGGAAAATGTGTTTGGGTTAAACAACGAATACTGGCTGAGTTTTTATATAGATGGTGAGATATTTGATAAAAAATACATTTTCTTGCCGGAGTCTATCTCTGAAAAATACTTTACTCCGATTCCATTTCTCGGGAAGAAGGGTGTGATGATACGTTAGGCGAGACTGAGAAATTGAATTTTGTAATTAAGTTGAATTACTATTGTTTTTCTGAACTGTTTATCAGACCTTCTATTTCTATTTTCAATGGAGAAAGATGTTTCTTTATAATGGCCCATACGATAGAATTATCTATACTATCATAAGAGTGAACAAGACGGTTTCTGAATGCAATAATTAATTTGTCATTTTTAATTTCTTTTTCTGTCTCTAATTTTCTGAATTGATTAAGGGCTTCTCCAATTATACCAAGTTGTCTTTCCACAGCACTTTGGGTTTTTCTATCAATATCGTAGGTGGAAAACTCACTTAAAGATGAAGTGAAATCCTCAATTAAGACAATTGCCATTAAAATGTCAGAAAGATATTTTAAGCTCCTTTCCGTCATACACTAGAATTTTTGAAGAGTCTATATTCCTTTTTAATATCGGATTTCTAATTGATGCGTTGGTTAGCAGGTCAACCTTCATTTGAAAAAAAGATTCAAGTTTTTCCCAAATGCTCATTAAATTTTCCCCTCTTTTTATCGGATCATCAGTTTTAAGGTCAATGAGCAAATCAATATCGCTAGAACCTTCTTTGAAATTTTCATTCGTTGAAGATCCAAAAGCATATAAAGTTTGGACATCATGATTCTTGCATAAGGTGATAAATTCCTCGGATCTTCCACAAATTGACTCTTTTAGATTCATAAGGCTAAGATATGGATTTCATCATTCGTAATTAACTCTATCCCAAATATAGACTAAATTTTCTCAAAATACGGTACATCTTCAGATTGTGGATCTTTTCCTGTCCAGTATGCCATTGTCACTACATTCCCATCTCGTGTACGTAAAAATCTTCCGAAGATAGCGTTGATCGTATTGTATGTCATATCGGTTACTCCAACAGTAAATTGTGTAGGTGCAGCCGGTGGTGCAGGAGGTGCAGGTTCTTCTCCTTCAACAGGTGCCGGAGCAGGAGCAGCTTTAGGTATAATACCGCTTACAACTACTGTGTAGCCATTTCCTTCAAGTAGCGATTTTAAAAAGTCAGCACGTTCACGACTTACTGCTTTTTCAACGATGCAGCATTTGGTGCCGTCCAGTTCTTCGAATTCGTGGTTTTTATTGATGGCCATTTTTATTGTTGTTAAATGCCGTTGCTGAGTTGATGAATATAACTGTAAAGGCTACCCGAAAATCCGGTGATGAGTATCCCGGCCAGACAAATAATCATTGCGATGCCCGGTATAAAGCCAGCACTGATCGATGGTACTGGTTGTTCGTTTTCATCCATGAAGATGGCTTTGACGATGCGCAAATAATAGTACATACTGATCACCATGTTGATCGCAGCATAACCAATGAGCAGGTAGTTGCCGGCTCCGGCTCCGCTGGTTAATAGAAATAGTTTACCGAAGAATCCTGCTGTGGGAGGTACACCGGCTAATGAGAAGAGGGAGATAGTTAGTATCCAGCTAAGTCCCGGATTTGTTTTGTACATCCCTTTGTAATCGTCGATTTTTTCTTTGCCACTGAGTGCACTTACAATGTTGACTACACTGAATGCTCCTAAATTGCTGAATAGATAAATGAGCAGGAAGTATACAACCGAAGCAGAACCTTCCTGGCTTCCTCCTGAAATTCCGATTAAAATAAATCCAACTTGTGCTATAGAGGAGAAGGCGAGGAATCGTTTTATGTTTTCTTGTCTCAATGCAAATAAATTTCCGATGCCAATGGTTAATACCGCTGTAAGGAAGATCAGGGTGTACCAGAGTTCATACATGCCACCAAATACACTGTACAGTACACTTACAAATACAAATGCTACTGCAGCTTTGCTGACAACGCTCAGATACGCTGCTACAGGTACCGGAGCGCCTTCGTATACATCAGCGGTCCAGAAGTGAAATGGTACAACCGACAGCTTGAAGGCGAATCCTGTAAAGAGAAGTATGAATGCAAATATCTGCATCATGTTTCCATCGAGCATCGGTTTGATTCCTTCAAAGGATAAACTGCCTGTTGTTCCGTATATCAGCGAAATGCCCATTAAAAGTAGCGCGGAGCTGAAGGCAGAACTTAAAATCATTTTCATACCCGCTTCGGATGAACTGCTTTTATTGAGGTTGAAATTGGCAAGTGCAGCCATTGGAATAGTTGAAAGCTCGAGTCCCAGATAGAATAATAACAGATGTCCGGACGAAATCATGAAGAACATTCCGATGATGGTACTGATCATGAGCATATAGAACTCCGGTAAATGACGGTGTGTTTTAATGCAGGGATGCGCCATCAAGGATACAATGAGCAATCCAAGATTGAGCATGTTCTTTTCTAAAATCATCAGATCATTCACCTGGTATAGTCCATTGAAAAGTTCGCCGGTGGTGTTTCCGATAAATCCGGCAATCAGGTTTATGGTGAGCAAAATATTTACACTATTGGCCCACTGACCCTTGCTGTCTTTGTTTTCGGCAATTTTTAGAATAAGGATGATGAATAGAATGCAGCAGAGCAGCAGTTCCTGTTTCATCAATAAGAGAAATTCACTTAGCATAGTCAGGTCTTAAGGAATCAGTAATGGTTGTCCGATGTTGATCATGAGACTTTGAACACCCGGTGTAATGAGTGTGTTGAGCCAGAATGGAGCAATGCCTATGATTACTATTCCGGAGAGTAATAAGGTGGCGGCCAGTTTTTCATTCCAGGTAGCGTCGCTGAGTTGGAGGTGATGTTCGTCGCTAACTGGTCCCATAATGGTTTTTCCCGCTGCTCTTAGTATATACACTGCCGTTACTACGATACTCGCGCAGGAAGCGATGGTGGCGATGCGGTACGACGTTTCAGCATGCTGCCATGATCCCATGAAGATGGTCATCTCACTTACGAATCCGCTGAATCCGGGTAGACCAAGCGAGCATAAGCCGGCAATGACGAAGATGGTGGAGATAAACGGCATTACTTTCAGCAAACCTCCAAGCTGTGCAACGAGTCGTGTATGGGTGCGCTCGTAAATCATCCCGATGGCGGCGAAGAAGAGTGCTGTCATGAGTCCATGTGATATCATTTGCATCACCGCTCCGTTGATGGCCGTTTCGTTGAGCATGCCAATTCCTAGCAGTACAAATCCGCAGTGACTGACAGAGGAGTATGCATTGATGTATTTGAGATCTGTCTGCATCATCGTTGCAAATGCACCATAAATAATGGCGATTGCTGAAAGTAATATGATGTACGGAGCATATTCATGTGCAGCTTCGGGCATGAGGTAAGTGGCAACACGTAAACAACCGTATCCCCCTAATTTCATGCTGATGCCCGCCAGGAACATGGAGGCAGCGGTTGGAGCTGAACTATGTCCGTCAGGAACCCAGGTGTGAAAAGGAAACAATGCTCCGAATATTCCAAATCCAATGAAAGTAATTGGGAAAAATAGCATTTGTACATCATGGGGAAGTGGATGACTGGCAATACTGAGTAAATCAAATGTGTGATTACCTGCATTGTCGGCGCCTCCGAAATAGATGCCGAGTAATCCGAGAAATACAAATGCTGAACCGGCCATGAGCATGAGTGCAAGCTTCATAGCACTGTATTCTTTCTTCCCGCTTCCCCAAACACCAATCAGGAGGAATTTTGGAATAACAGCTATCTCGAGGAAAAAGAATAGGGCAAATAAATCAAGGGAGATAAAGAAACCATATGCACCGGCGCTTAACAGCAGCAGTAGAAAGAAGAACTCCCGTGAGAGCTTTTGCATGTTCCAGGATACAAGTACTCCGGCTAATACTACAAATGCAGAAAGTAATATCATGGCGATGGAAATACCATCTACACCTGTGGAATAAGAGATTCCTAATTGGGGAAACCATTCGTAGGAACTGTAAAATAGCATAGGGAGATTATTTCCTGAAGCCCTTTCTGCGTTAAATGCATTGAGCAATACAAAGCTGAGAATTAACTGAACTGCTGATCCGGCGAAGGCAATCCACCGTACTACTTTCAGCTCTTTACTGAAGAGTGTGGCTATTGCAGTGAGTAGCGGAATTATAATGAGTAACTGTAAGTTCATGGTTGAATCAGTTGGCAAGGTAATAGGCAAGGACTACTAATCCGAATACACCGGCGAAGAAGTATAGTGCGTAATCCTGGATTTTTCCGGATTGTATAGTTTTAATAAGATTGGCTTTCCAGGCAACAAGTGATGCGAGTCCGTTCATAGTGCCATCGATGATATTGCGGTCTATCCATGCTGCCGGACGTCCGATGAACTGGAAGATGACTTTTTTGGTGACAAATAGATAGACTTCGTCAATGTAGAATTTCCGGTAGGCAGAGGTGTACAAGCCGTTGAGTGAGGCTGCAATTTTATCCGGCTTTTCGTTTTCTTTAAAGTATAAACTATAGGCCAGTAATATTCCGCTAACGGCGATGCATATGGGAAGAATGGCTGCACTCAGGTGGAAGGGCAAGTGTAGCGGTTGTCCGTCACTGCTGACAAACTCTCCGAACGGAATAAATCCTGCTCCAATCGCGCCTAAACTTAAAATGATCAATGGTAATTTCATGCTCCAGGTGCCTTCCCCATGTCCATGGTCATCTGCATGATCATGATGTTGTGCAACTGCAGGTTTCGACCAGAAAATATTGAAGTATAAACGGAACATGTAAAAAGCAGTAATTCCCGCTGTGATCAAGGCCAGCCAGTAAATGGTTTTATTGTTGTTCCAGGCTGCTGTAAGGATTTCTTCTTTGCTGAAGAATCCGGCGAATGGAGGTATTCCGGCAATAGCAAGGCAGGCAATGAGGAAGGTGAGGTGAGTAACCGGCATAGCTTTGCGTAGTCCGCCCATGTCCTTCATTTCATTGCTGTGAATCATATGTATGACAGCTCCGGCTCCAAGGAAGAGTAATGCTTTGAAGAAGGCATGTGTGAAAAGATGAAACATGGATGCTGTATATCCGAGACCATTCTCTCCGCCATATCCTGCAAGTCCCAGAGCGAACATCATATATCCGATCTGCGACATGGTGGAGTAAGCGAGTACTCTTTTTATATCTGTTTGTGTGCAGGCGATGAGTGCTGCGAAGATGGCAGATATGGCTCCTGTCCACATAACAATTTCAAGTGCACCCGGACATGCAATCGCAAACACAGGGAATAATCGTGCGACGAGATATACACCGGCTACTACCATCGTTGCAGCGTGAATGAGCGCTGATACTGGTGTCGGACCTTCCATCGCATCCGGTAACCAGATATGTAATGGGAACATGGCGCTTTTACCTGCTCCACCTATGAACACCAGCAATAATCCCCAGGTCAATGCACTTGCTCCGAGAAAGGAAGAAGTGATGGCAGAATTCAGCCAGGGTGAATCAACTGTGGTTAATCTTTGAATAAGAGTAGGGAAGTCGAGGGTTTGTCCGTGGTAGGAGAGTGCAAGAATTCCAATAAGAAATCCTAAGTCTGCAAACCGGGTAACGATGAATGCTTTTTTAGACGCTGCAACTGCACTTGGCTTAGTGAAATAATAACCGATGAGGAGGAATGAACTTACACCAACGAGTTCCCAGAACATATAGATCTGGAAGAGATTGACGCTGACAACCAGTCCAAGCATGCTGAAAGTAAAGAGCGAAAGAAATGCATAGTAAGTGGCGAACCTCTCATCTCCTTTCATATATCCTAAGCTGTAGAGGTGTACCATGAGTGATACAACAGTTACTACTACCAGCATCATGGCTGAAATCGGGTCGAGTAAAAATCCGATATCGATGGATACATCAGCACTGAAGGGTAACCATGTCATCTTCCAGGCGACTATTTGGGTATAGGCGTCACCGGTAGTTGTGGTAAAATAGTTCCAGGCAGCTTTTATGGAAAGCAGTGCTGACACCAACATGGACGTGGTGCCGATCATTCCTGAAATGGCGGATAGGTGTTTTCTGCCAAAAATTCCTAACAGCAAAAAGCTGAACAGGGGAAGCAGGGGTATGAGGAGTAATTCGAGTGGTAGGTTCATTGGATCGAGGCGTTTTTCCTTCGTTCGCTATTAGTTTTTCAATTGGTTGGCTTGTTCGGCATCAATGGAACGCGTGTTGCGGAAGAGGTTGATGATGATGGCAATAGCTACTGCTGCTTCGGCGGCGGCGATGGCAATAACGAAGATGGTGAATACGAGTCCGTCGAGATTGTCGGGGTACAGGTATTTGTTGAAGGCGATGAAATTGATGTTTACGCTATTGAGCATAAGTTCCAGACTCATCAGCATCGCAATCATATTTCGTCGCGTGAAGAATCCAAATGCGCCGATGAAGAAGAGCAGCGTGCTGAGGATAATGATATGGGAGATAGGTATAGTGCTCATTGTTCTTCAGGTCGGGATTTAATGGCAATGACAATGCATCCGATCATGGCTGCAAGGAGGAGTATGCTGACTACTTCAAATGGAAGTACGTAGCTGTCGGGTGAATTGCTGACTAAAAGATACCCGATCTTTTTTACAGCGGGATCAAATTCAGCGGAAGAACGGCTTAACCAGAGATGATGTGTTGCGAAGTGAATGAGTCCTGCTGCTCCGCTGATGGCTGCCAACGCTCCAAACAAGGTGCGTTTGGGTACAGGTAATAACATCTGTATTCCTTCCTGGTGTGTAAGAAAGATGGAGAAGATAATAAGTACCACAATGCCGCCGACATATACGATCACTTGTACAGCGGCAGCAAACTCCACTTCCATCCAGAAGTAAAGTCCGGCGATGCCAATGAGCGAAAACAACAACCAGATAGCGGCGCGGAAAAGTCGACGTGTGGTAACGGTTAATAATCCGGTGATAAGGATAAAGGTGGCAATAAGGTAGAATGGTAGGTTATGTAGTTCCATTATTCAACGCCCTCCATAATTTTAGAGCCCGGTTTGTTGAGCACTTTGGTGAGTTGTCTGCGATCATATACACTGTGTTCAAAGGCATTCGACATAATAATAGCGTCCGAAGGACATGCCTGAACACATAGGTTGCACATGGTACAAAGTTCGAGGCGATATACAAATGTGTCTATGGCTTTTTTCTTTTTCCCTTCTGGTGTGATGTCGTTTTTAGTAACAATTTTTATTGTTCCGTTAGGGCAGGCCAGTTCACATGCAGTACATCCGGTGCAACGATGTTCATTGCTTTCATTGTGGGGCATCACCACTTCGCCGCGAAAACGTTCTGCAATGTATGGACGTGCTTCGGGATATTGCTGAGTGATGATTTCTTTCTTGTGTGTGAAGTAATAGCCCGTTAACCGCATCCCGGTGAGCAGGGATTTTACGGTCTGAAATACGGTGGTGATATAGTCTTTGAGGAACATCGTTCGTGATTTCGTTTTTTAGAAGTGCCAGCCCATTATGGCCATCAGTGTAATCACCAGCAGATTTACCATGCTGATAGGGAGAAGATATTTCCACTCGAGATTTAATAACTGATCAACTCGCAGACGTGGGAAGGTCCAGCGAAACCACATGATGAGGAAGATCAGAAACATTGTTTTGCCAATGAACCAGAGTGAGGATGGAATGTAATCCATGATGGTATTAAACGCTTCCCAATTGCCGATATGAAATGGCATCCATCCGCCGAGGAAGAGCGTTGCTCCAATGGCACATCCGATGAATATGTTGATGTATTCGGCGAGGAAGAAGAGCGCGAATTTCATTCCGGAATATTCAGTGTGAAATCCGGCGGTGAGCTCTGATTCAGCTTCGGCGAGATCAAATGGTGCACGGTTGGTTTCTGCAGTTACAGCGATGATAAATACAATGAATGCAATGATTACCGGTATATGTCCTTTTAGTATCCACCATCCATCTGCTTGTGATAAAATTATTTCACTCACTTTTAAACTTCCGGATAGTACTACGATGGAGAGGATAGCCAGCCCTGCGGATAATTCATAACTTACAATTTGTGCTGCGCTTCGCATGGCTCCAAGCAATGAGTATTTATTGTTACTCGACCAGCCGGCCATCAATATTCCAATTACTGCTACGGATGAAATGGCAGCAACATAAAGTACTCCAATGTTTAAATCCCAGATCTGAAAATTTTTGGCAAAGGCGATTGGTGCAAGTATCAGCATGGCAGCAATCATTACCATGAACGGTGCGAGGTTGAAGAGGAATTTATCTGCACCATCCGGTGTGAGACCTTCTTTCATGACCAGCTTTAATGTGTCAGCACTGGTTTGGAAAATTCCTTTGGGTCCGACACGGTTTGGGCCTAAACGTATCTGCATTAATGCGGCTACTTTTCGCTCCATATAAACCAATGCAAGTCCAAGTACCGCAAAGAGGGTGATGGCGGCGATTCCAACAAGCACGCAGACTGCTACAAAAGCCCAGGTTTCTCCGAGGAGTTCCTGCAACCAGCCTTGTAATGCGATGGTGATTCCTTCAAGACTTATCATACTATTCTTCTTTCAATACTATTCTGTATGTATACTTTCAATTTCCGGTTGTGCTTAACGGTCGATGTCCGGAATTACCAGGTCAAGTGTGCCCATGGTGGCCATGAGATCTCCTAATTTTCCGCCGCGTACCATGTGGTCGAGTGCGCTGAGGTTGGAGAATCCGGGAGAACGGAATTTTATGCGATAAGGAGTAGTACCACCTTCACTGACGATGTATACTCCTAATTCTCCTCTGGCGGTTTCTACGCGTGAGTAAAAATCGCCTTTGGGTAATTTCAATACGGCTTTTGTCTTCGCCTGAATTTCGCCTTCAGGAATATTGTCGATGAGTTGTTCGATGATGCGCATACTTTGAATCATTTCTCCAACTCTTACTTTATACCTCGACCATGAATCTCCTCCGGTTTCTAATACTTCGTCGAATTGCAGCTGCTGGTAAATCTCGTAGGGATAATGTTTGCGGACATCACAACTGAATCCACTTCCTCTTCCTGTCGGACCTGTGCAGCCAAATGAAATGGCATCTTCTCTGGAGATGACTCCTACACCTTGTGTCCTGCTTTGGAATATCACATTGCCGGTAACAAGTTCGTCGTATTCGTGAATTTTTGATTTGAATAATGCAAGGAACTCTTTCACCTTGCGTACAAAATCCGGATGAATATCAAACATGACTCCGCCGGGCACTATATAATTCATGGTTAATCGTGCTCCGCAGGTTTCTTCCATGATTTCGTTGATCATTTCCCGCTCTCTGAAAGCATAGAAAAAAGGAGTGAATGCACCTAAGTCCATGGCAAGTGCTCCCCACCATAACTGATGTGATGCCAGTCGTGTCAGCTCGTCCATCAGTACACGAATCACTTGTGCTCTTGGTGGTATCTCCAGCTGTAAGCCTTTTTCCACACATAAGGAGCAGGCGTGATTATTAATGTGGGAGGAGAGGTAGTCCATCCGGCTCGTTACATAGATGAACTGTCGGTAGCTGAGGCTCTCGCACATTTTCTCTATAGAACGATGGATATATCCCAGATGAGGTTCAACTTTTTTTACTGTTTCCCCATTGAGTGTGATGATCAGGTGCAATACTCCATGTGTAGATGGGTGTTGCGGCCCGACATTGATGATCATATCACCCTGATCGTTTGTTCCAATTTCTTCGAGCATAATCAGAGTTTAATCATGTTAACTGCATCTTCATAATCTTTCCGGAGTGGGTAACCAACGTGATCGGGCGACATAAACAATCGTCGTAAATCAGGATGTCCGGTAAATGAAATGCCCATGAGATCGTAAGCCTCACGTTCATGCATCTCCGCAGTTCGCCAGATATCACTTACTGTATCTACTGCCGGATCATTTTTATCGAGCTTCACTTTCACTACCAAAGGAGTGCGGTGAATAGTGGAGGTAAAGTGATACACCATGCTGAAATGTGTCTTCCAGTCAACGGCGGTCATGCAGAAGAGATAGTCAAACTGCAATGCACCGTCGTTACGTAACTGCAATGCCATCTCTTTGAAATTATCAGGACCGCAATTAAGGGTGAGCCATTCGGTTCCTTCCTCAATGGCAATCTCCGGCCAGCGGGCAATTACTTTTTCTTTCAGTTCTTCGTTTGTCATGGACTGAACCTTATTGTGGTTTTTCTTCGCGGATCTGTTCACGGGTCATTCCGCTGCGAATTTTTTCCTGCAATGCCATCAATGCATGCAAGAGTGCTTCTGGCCTTGGTGGACATCCGGGTATGTAAACATCAACGGGTATTACGTGATCAGCACCTTTTACCACTGAGTAAGTATTGTAGAAGAATGGTCCGCCGCTGATCGCACATGCACCCATTGCAACAACATATTTCGGATCGGCCATCTGATCGTAAAGGCGTTTCAATACAGGAGCCATCTTGTTCACGATCGTGCCTGCGATAATGATCACATCTGCCTGCCGCGGTGTTGCTCTCGCTACTTCAAATCCAAAGCGGGAGAAATCGTATTTCGCTCCGGCAACCGACATCATCTCTATTCCACAACAACTGGTGGCGAAGGTGAGAGGCCAGAGGGAATTGGAGCGCGCCCAGTTGATCACGTCATCAAGTGTACTCAGCATAATTCCTCCGCCCGGCACCTCATGTACCGATCCGGGAAATTGAACATTTTCTTTTTTTACATCCATTTCAACGCGCCTTTCTTATGTGCATATAGGAATCCAAGGAAGAGAATAAAGAAGAAAATCAGAATGTCGACAAATGCCATCCATCCGATTTCCCTCACTACCGTAGCCCAGGGATAGAGGAATACGAGTTCTACATCGAAAATCAGGAATACGAGTGCGAACAAATAATAACCTACCTGAAATTGCATCCAGGTTTGGCCAATAGTTGGAATACCGCATTCGTACGGTTCACCTTTTCGTGGATTTGTCGACCCTTTCACAAAGAGTTTCGACACCAGAATCCCGCCTGCCGAAAATGCAATGGCAGCCAGGGTGAGAATCAGTAAGGAGATAGGACCCATATGTGCGTCAAATTTAGTCGGAAATCGGTTTACTGAGTTTCAATCGTTAAAAGAATCTGGGGAGGTCTGGTGAGAGTGAAAAAATCTGCTCTTTATATATTTTACTGATAAACAGGCGATTGAGGAATGTATGGGGAATAAGGCATTTTTTCGGCTGATATTTGTTTGATTTGGAACAGGTGGTTGGAGGACTATCGGGCCATCTGATTCTTGGTATTTTGACCTGTTGCTCAGTATTTCTTCCAAATAATAAAAATCATTTCTAAATTGCTCTGTAATATGGTATTTTCACCGGATTCGAGTTTAAAGTCTGAATTAATATATGGGGCAGTCCAGGAGATTTAATGGTATTTTACTTTCCGGTTTGCTCCTGCTTTTTTGTTGCACACGAGTTTCCGGACAATCAAATATTTTTAAGGATTCGCTGCTGAATATTATTCATGGAAATTATGGAGATAGTTTGCGCTCCAGAGCCATGGCAGATATTAGTTTTTATTTTCGGAATGTAGATACTGATTCCGGGAAGTATTATGGTCGTTGGGGCGTTGAAGTAGCCTTGAAGTCGAAGCTTTACAACAATGCGGGACGTGCAGAGAATAGTATTGGAAATAATTTCTTAAATACAAGCAACTACGATTCGGCGCTGATTTGTTTTGAAAAGGCGAATCAATATTATTTATTGTATGGAGATTCGATGGCTTCACAGGCGGGCTTTAATAATATGGCGATTGCCTATGATCGGATGGGGTTTCCGGAGAAAGCGTTGGAAAAGTATATGGCTGCAGCAGAAATCAACGAGAAGTATAAAAACTATAAATCATTGGCGTCGACGCTGGAAAATATCGGCAATGTTTACCGGCGGAGTTTGAAAAAACATCAGGATGGTCTTGAGTACATTCGTAGAGCGCAGTCGATCAGAGAAATGATCAACGATAGTCTGGCATTTGGAAGTTCTTATTCGAGGATGGCCGATATTTATTATGATATTTTGCAATATGATTCTTCCATTTATTATTATAAAAAGGCCTTGTTTCATGACCGGCGAAACCAGATTTTATTGAGACAAATTACCGTTTCAGCCTCGCTTGGGTCACTATATATGGATCAAAAAAACATTGACTCAGCCGAAGTATATCTGCGTCAGGCCGTGGAGATGGGTGAGAAAAGTAATTTCCGCACATGGTATTCACGTGCCTTGATGAATTATGGATTATTGATAGGGGTAAAAGGGAATAAGGAGGAGGGCTTGCAATTGATTGAAAAGGGAATGTCGATTGCAAAGGAACTAAAAGAGCCAGGCAGGTTGAAGGAAGGTTATAGGGTGTTGAAGGATTTTTACGAGTTGTTTGGTGACTCAGCCAAGGCATATCGAAATTTTGTAAGTTATTATTTACTTACTGATTCGCTTGACAATATTCAGCGGATGAAATCGCTGGACGATATGAAGGAGAAGTATGAGTCGGCGAAGAAGGAAAATGAAATCCGTCAACTTCTTGCGGATAAAAAAATTGCGCAACTAACGCTCGAAAGAAAGAATGCATTGATAGCAGGCAATCTGCAGGACGCCCGGGTGAAGGAAGCGCAAATTGCCTTGCTGGAGAAGGAAAAAATCATTCAGTTATTGAAGCTGAAGGAACAGGAAGATGCGCTGGACAAGAAACAGCTCGAAAGCAATAGTCAACAGCAACAAATGGAACTGATGCGTCAGAACCAATCGCTGAAACAGGTTGAGCTCGATCGTCAGTTGATGGAGAAAAGATGGATTTTAATTGTTTCGTTGGTAATCATATTATTGCTGTTGTTGTTTTTCTATCAGTTCCGGATGAGTCAGCAGCGGAAAATGGATAATGAAAAGCATAAGCTCATGCATCAGTTGAGTGAAATGAAAATTGAAGCCTTGCGTGCGCAGATGAATCCCCATTTTATTTTTAATGCATTGAATTCTATCAATCGATATATCATTCGTAGCGATAAGGAAACCGCCAGTGATTATCTGGTGAAGTTCTCTAAGCTGATGCGTTTGATTCTTGAAAATTCAAAAACATCATCAGTTCCTCTTTCAAATGAACTGGAAGCGCTGAGATTATATGTCGAACTCGAGATGTTGCGTTTTGATCATAAATTTGATTTTGTTCTGGAAGTTGATCCACAGATTGATTTATCCGGTACAGGTATTCCTCCGCTTATCTTTCAACCGTATGTCGAAAATTCAATTTGGCATGGTTTGTTGAATAAGGAAGGCAAGGGTACAGTTTCGGTGAAAATTACGAAGGAGGGCATGCAGAAATTGCGATGTGTGATTGAGGATAATGGAGTAGGTCGTGCAAGGGCCGCTGAGTTAAGAAGTGTGACGCATGGTTCCAGAAAATCATTCGGTACACAGATTACCCGCGATCGGATTCAGTTGCTGGAAGGCGATGACAATCGAATGGCTATTGTAGATTTGTTTGATGATCAGCAACAGCCTGCCGGCACCAGAGTAGAATTATTATTAAACTTCAATAAGGCTGCATAAGAATGATGTTAAAGACAATTTTAGTGGATGATGAGGTGTCCTGTACAGATATTCTGCACTGGCAACTGGAAACATATTGTAAAGATCAGGTGGAAGTATTGACGCAATGCAACAGTGCTCAGGTAGCTTTGGAGAGAATTTCCGAGTTGAAACCCGATTTGGTTTTTATGGATATCGAAATGCCGGGCATGAATGCTTTTGAGTTATTGTCGCGTTTGAAGCCGGTGCAGTTCGAGGTGATTTTTGTGACAGCCTATAATCAGTTTGCGGTGCAGGCTTTTAAGGAGAATGCAGTGGACTATCTATTGAAGCCTATTGAACGCACTGAGTTGGTGAATGCCGTAAATAAAGCAGCATTGAAGTTTAAAGATCATTCTGTGGACCGGATGGACGCGTTGATTTCATCGTTTCGTCAATACATGGATGCCGGTAAAAAAATTGCATTGCCGACCGGTGATGGATTATCATTTATCGATGTGGATCAGATTGTTCGTTGTGAGAGTGATAGCAATTATACTTTTGTGCATCTGGCGAAGGGAGAAAAAATTCTGATTACAAAAACTTTGAAACAGGTGGAAGAGTCGTTGGCTAGTTATCCTTTTTACAGAGTACATCAATCACATCTGGTGAACCTGAATCACATAGTGCGGTTTGCGAAAGATGGTGGCGGTTATTTGGTAATGAGTGATAAAGCCAATATTACGGTAGCGCGTCAACGTAAAGATGGGTTAATGGAATTGTTCTCTAAACTTTGATGCTATTAAACAGCGCGCTCTACAAAGTACATATCGATCTGCCCTTTGTTTTTGGCTTCAATTTTACCGCGATGTATGCACTCAAAATGATCTTTTACGATATCGTATGTGGTGCCGCTGATGTTTACTTTCCCGATGGCGCCACTGCTTTCCATTCGTGAAGCTGTGTTTACGGTGTCACCCCAGATATCGTAAGCGAATTTTTTGATCCCAACAATACCTGCTACTACCGGACCAGTATGTATTCCAAGTCGTAATTCAAAGAATGGAAGATTTCGTTCTGTCCGATATGCTTTATGATCCTGAATCCATTGCTGCATTTCGAGTCCGGCTTTGATAATGTCAACCGGATGGGTGGTGTTGGTGACAGGAAGTCCACCGGCACACATATAACTATCACCTATGGTTTTGATTTTTTCAAGCCCATAACGGGTAACAATTTTGTCGAATTCACTATAACATAAATTAATCTCTGCTACCAGTTCTTCAGCTGATAATAATTCACTTGCTTGTGTAAAGTTTTTGAAATCGGTGAACATAACCGAAACCATATCGAAACTTTTGGCTTTGGCTGTTCCGGTGGCTTTTAATTCTTCGGCTGTTTCTTCCGGTAAGATGTTAAGAAGCAATTCTTCGCTGCGTTTCTTCTCTTTGGAAATCCGGTTCTTCTGTTTGAGGAATACTGCTGCGAATAAAAGAACTATTGCAAATCCTCCGATGAAACTGTTGCGGACAAGTTTCTGTCGCTTGATTTCCTGTTCCTGGATTTCTTTGTCCTTGGTGAGGAGGCCGATTTGCGATTCCTTTTTATCAATGTCAAAACTGAACTGCAATACGCCGAGTTTCTTTTCGATGTCGAGGTTGTATAGTGTATCTTTAATGTTCAGCAATAAAGCTTGATAACGATAGGCGTTATTGTAATCATTAATTCGTGCATAAGCGGATGATAAACCCTGGTAGGAATCTTTAAGTTGGTAGTTGGCGCCAATTTCTTTGGAGATGTCTTCTGCTTCATGAAATTTTTGAAGGGCAACTTTATATTCTCCTTTTTCCGAATAGGTTTCTGCGATGGCGATTAAGGCTAATGCCATATCGTTCTTTGAGTCGAGACCTTTGGCGTAGTCATAGGCTCGCTGCTGAAAGTCGATGGCTTTATCGTATTGCGCTTGTTTACGATATACTTTCCCTATGTTGATGAGAGTATAGGGGAGATTTTCAGAGCCTTCGTAAGCTTTCAGTGATTTTTCAAAATAGAAAAGTGCAGTGTCCAGGATTTGGTTCTCAAGATAGATTTCACCCAGATTTACAGACACGGTACCAATGGCATCCAGGTCGTTGATCTTTTCACTCAACGGCAAAGCGCGCAAATAAAATTCCTGGGCTTTGGAATGAGTGGCTTTTTTATTGAAATAAACTGCACCAATGTTTATACAGTTAGTAACAATACGCAGGGTGTCTAGCATATCTTCTGCCTGCTTTAACGATTTCAGGTAGTAGTCAAGCGCACTTGCATCATCTCCCTGGTTGAAGAATACAGCTCCGAGATTACTCAGGAGATTCGCTACGCCGGCTTTGTCACCAATGGAATCAAATACCGCGATGGATTGGTTCCAGTAATCAAGTGTCTGAACGTAGTCGCCTTTGGTGTAGTAAGAGCGTCCGATGTTTTTTAAGGAAAGTGCAACTCCTTTCTGCCAGTTGAGTCGCATAGAAAGCGCTTTCGACTCTTCGGCATATTTAATGGCCTGGTCAGGGGCATCGCTGAAATTGGCTTTGCTGAGCTCCAGAAGAATGTTCACCTTGTTGGTGTCTTCCTCTGCTTTTTTAAGGAGTCGTTGCAGACTGTCCATTGTGCTTTGTGCAAACAACAGAGAAGCCTGAAGCATGACCACCGAAAAAATCAATAGTGCCCGTTTCATCAATTGAGTTCCTCCTGCAGGGTTTGATGCAGAATGGTTAAAGATAGATTATTTATCATATGGATATGGCAAAATTAGGTAGCTGAAGTTAGATTCAAATAGAACTTTAGTTATCTTTTTGACGTGTCCGGTTGATAAAT
>JBIIRF010000360.1:0-2935 GCA_044341715.1 Bacteroidia bacterium
TGCGTAGTACGCACCTGCGTCTCGAATTTTTCAATTTTATCTCGAAGCGGAGAAAGAATATCATCCAGCTTCACTTTATGTTCCTCCTGAATCCGCGCCGAATTTTTCAGCACCACCTCCGAAGCGATTGTCGTAAACTGCTCCTTCATTTGCTGACGGATATTTTCCAGATCGCTCTTATGCTCCGCCATCCGCTCATCCATCGCCTTCAATTGTGCCTGAGCCCTGGCGGTATCAGACAAAGCCGACGAAAGTTCCGAGCGAAGTTTACCCATTTCAATATCGGCCTTCAACAGCTGACCACGTAAATCTTCCGCCTGCTGCAAAGCCACCGCCTTTTGCTTCTCTGCATCAGCCAGCAACACAGGATCCACCCCAACAGCAGCAGCGGTTTTATTCCGCAAAATGAGCCAGGTAAACGCGGCACCCACGGCAATACCGATCAATAACCAGATAAATTCCATCGCAAACAAAGATAATAAAAGGAGCACTCAGGAAGGTTTACCGGTCCACGCTTCAAGTTCAGCCAACGCAGGCAACTCATCCAAAAACAGAAACGAATTATCCACCCATTTCATACAAAAATGTTCCAGGCCATTTGTCAACACATAAAAAGGCACATTCAAACCGAGGTTATAACGGGCGGCCTGCAAGAAAGTCTCCTCCGTAATTTTCACCGAAGCCGCCTTACATTCTGCCACCAGACAAGGCAATCCGGAGCTATTATACACCACAACATCAGCCCGTTGCGACAACCCATTCACTTCCACACGTTTCTCCACCGCCATCCGCGAAACTGGATACGAAAACACCTGCTCCATAAAACACAATAAATTCTGCCGAACCCACTCCTCCGGCGTCAATGCCACGAAACGTTTCCTGACAGAGTCGTAAATTTGCTTACTTTGCCCCGAGGCACGCACCCTGAACGAGAAATCAGGAAAATTCAATGGTTCGAGTGAAAGATCATCCATGCCTCAAAAATACAAGTTCTAACACCACGTTGGTGAAAGCACAGACATCCGATCAACTATGAAAAGCAAAAAAGAAATTGTAGAAAACTGGTTGCCAAGATACACCGGTGAAAAACTCGAGAAATTCGGAAAATACATTCTGCTCACCAATTTCCAGTTATATGTAGACCTGTTTGCCAAATGGAATAAAGTAAAAGTGGTAGGACTCGGCAAACCCATGACCTGCGCCACCGCCAAAGGCATCACCATCATCAACTTCGGAATAGGTAGTGCCAATGCAGCAACTGTGATGGATCTCCTCACTGCCATCAAACCCAAGGCCTGTTTATTTCTCGGCAAATGCGGTGGACTCAAAAAGAAAAATAAAGTCGGCGATCTGATATTGCCTATTGCAGCGATCAGAGGCGAAGGAACATCCAACGATTACTTACCACCTATAGTACCTGCCTTACCGGCATTTAGTTTGCAGAAAGCGGTCTCCACCACCATCCGCAACTATGGAAAAGATTACTGGACCGGAACGGTATACACCACCAACCGAAGAGTATGGGAACACGACAATGAATTCAAGAAGTATCTGGAGAAGGTCCGCGCGATGGCCATAGACATGGAAACCGCCACCATTTTCATCACCGGATTTGCCAACCAGATTCCAACAGGTGCATTGCTACTTGTATCCGATCAACCGATGATACCTGAAGGAGTAAAAACGGCAGAAAGCGACACAAAGGTAACTGCCTCCTATGTTGAAGACCATATCAAAATCGGTATCTCCGCCATCAATGAATTAATCAACAACGGACTCACGGTAAAACATCTGCGGTTTTAAATTTTCAAGACACGCGATTGCGATTCAAACCTGCAGCAAATCAACGAACAATAACAGATACGCAAAGAAAGAATGCCGATAAAGACCTTTGACGAGATCAAACGCGACATAAAAAATAAAATTTATTCGCCGGTATATTTATTACAGGGAGATGAGCCCTACTACATTGACCAGCTCAGTGATTTAATTGAGAACAGTGTACTGGATGAAATGGAGAAAGAGTTCAATCAAACTGTACTTTATGGCAAAGACTGCGACTTCAGCATGCTCGCCAGCGCAGCCAAACGTTACCCGATGATGTCGAATTATCAGGTAGTACTTGTAAAAGAAGCGCAGGAGATACGCGGATTAACCGGCAAGGAAAAGCAAGACGACGAAGGTGTAAAAACGAAAGACACCAAAGACGCAAAAGAGACCAATCCATTGCTCAACTATTTGCTACAGCCTCTTTCATCAACCGTACTTGTACTTGCTTTAAAATACAAAAACGTCGACAAACGTGGCAAGATCTACAAAGCCATGGAAAAAAACGGTATTGTATTTGAGTCGAAGAAAATGTACGACGACAAGCTGCCAAGATGGATTGAAGTTTATCTTTCTGAAAAGAAGCATCTCATACAACCCAAAGCTGCCATCCTCATGGCTGATCATTTAGGTAATGATCTTTCACGCATTGCCAATGAATGTGACAAATTACTCATCAATATCAAGCCCGGCGAAACGATCGACGTAAAACATATTGAAGAAAACATCGGCATCAGCAAAGAGTTCAACATATTTGAGCTACAAAAATCTCTTGCCCGGCGCGACATACTCACCAGCACCCGCATCGTCAATTATTTCAGAGACAATCCGAAGAGTAGTCCACTTCCCATGACCATGGGCAGCTTATACTCCTACTTCACCAAGATATTACTACTACACTCGTTACAGGACAAATCAAAAAACAACGTAGCCAGTGCATTAAAAGTAAATCCATTTTTCGTAGACGACTACCTCACCTGCGCACGAAACTATTCCCCACAGAAAGTTGTTTCTATTATCGGACTACTTCGCGAGTATGACATGAAATCGAAAGGAGTAGGATCAGCCACCACCGAACCCGGAGAGTTAGTCAGGGAGATGGTATATA
>JBIIRF010000361.1:0-2916 GCA_044341715.1 Bacteroidia bacterium
ACGTAACGATCCTGCGCAATCAGTTCTCCTGTGAGAAGTCCGGCAATCAGCAATGCAATTAATTTCAGTTTCATGGTAGAATATAGTCGTTCAGTTTTTCAGTGTAGATATACCCATTGATGGTATCCAGGTATGGAGGTTGACTATCAAACACAATATATGACTTGAATTTATAATATACCCCAATTCCGTCAGCATATTTTTCAAGTTGTTGATAGTCATAAATGAAATTTGCAGGCTCGTTTTCTTCCAAAACATGCAAAGTTTTATTGAAGCTAAGTCCGTTTGAACTTGCAGGAATATCTACAGCGGTAATTTCATAAGTCTGGTCGCCATTTGTGTTATAGGCGTTTCCATTCCAGGTAGTAGCAGTTACAGCCGGAAATACTGTTTTGATAAATCGGGTGTTTTCTTCCTGTACTTCTGCCCGGAAATTGGTGCGTACCATCGACCATACACGATGAATTACCCATGTACCGGTAGAATCTTTTTTAAATCGTTCAATGCGTTGCGCCGGACGTCCCTGATCATCAATGAAATTTGCAGCAATGACCTCTTTCAACTCATAGCTGATAGTGTCATTTAGTCCGGTGAACTCATCCCAGTAAATGGAATCTACATCGTAAAACCGTACAATTCCGGAGTCAACCGGGAAATAACTTAATCCCGCAATTAACTGGGTATCTGTATTGGTTTCTTCATCCTTGTTGCAGGCAGTAACAATCAATAAAACCGCGGTGAGTAGAAAGATCGAATGGATGTTCTTCATATGCTTTTTCTTAGTCCTGCGTTTTACGTAAAAGTAGCGATTTTAGTTATTGTCTTCGGGGCCTTTCTCTATGAATCCACCTCCAACTACATCATCTCCTTCATAGAATACTGCACTTTGACCTGGTGCCACCGCTTTTACGGGTGCATGGAAGGTGACTTTCACATTGTTTCCAATCTGCTGAATGGTGCTCATTGTTCCGGGATCCTTGTACCGGATCTTCGTAAGGGTTTCAATCGGAGAATGTATATTGTCGTATTTGATGAGGTTGATATTTCTGACCAGCATCTCCTGTTGCTCGAGATCTTCTAATTCTCCAAGTACAACTGTATTCGTTTCAGGCCTGATTTCGGTGACATACAATGCTGATCCAACAGCAACTTCCAGGCCTTTGCGCTGCCCGATGGTGTAAAAAGGATAACCACGGTGCTGTCCGAGTTTTTTACCGGTTTTGTCAACGAAATATCCGCCTTCCAACTGTTGTTCAAGTTCGGGAACACGTGTTTTCAGAAAGGCGCGATAGTCATTGTCGGGAATAAAGCAGATTTCATAACTCTCGCTTTTGTTGGCTAGGTCATGAAGTCCCATGTCGCGGGCCATCTGTTTGATGTACGATTTTTCATATCCTCCAATTGGAAACATCGTGCGGGAGAGGCATTCCTGCGTAACTCCCCAAAGAACATAACTCTGATCCTTGCTGGGGTCTAGTCCGCGGGAAATCACATAACGCCCGTTTTCTTCCCGAACTTTGGCGTAGTGTCCTGTGGCAATAAATTCGCATTGGAGCATGTCGGCCCTTTTCAATAAGGCTTCCCATTTGATGTGGGTATTGCACATTACACAGGGATTCGGGGTTCGTCCTGCCATGTATTCGTCGACAAAGTTGTTGATGACAGCATCTCCAAACTCCCCTCTGATGTCCAGTATGTAGTGTGGAAATCCGTATTCAACAGCAATACTCCTTGCGTCATTGATAGAGTCGAGACTACAACATCCGGTCTCTTTTCCATTACTTCCTGAGGAGGCATAATCCCAGGTTTTCATGGTGATGCCAACCACTTCATACCCCTGGTTATGCAATAAAATCGCTGCGACAGAACTATCAATTCCGCCACTCATCGCCACTAAAACTCTTCCTTTTTTCATGATTCCTGCAAATATAAGGAAAACAGGATTGTTCTCAAGGTTAAATGTCGGGTTTTCAGCCCATTAAAATGATTTATGACGGATTCTTTACTAAAAGATGCTTGAATTGGATCTCAAAAAGGGATTTATAATGCCCGTTCGCAGCCAGTAGAGTCTGATGATTTCCTTCCTCAATAATGCGGCCTTTTTCCAATACGATGATGCGGTCAGCATTTTGAATCGTTGCAAGCCGGTGAGCAATGACTATGGAAGTCCGCTTTTCTGTGAGTCGTTGGGTTGCACTGGTGATTAAATCTTCCGTTTCAGAGTCAACACTGGAGGTGGCTTCGTCTAATACCAGAATTGCCGGATTATAGGCGTAAGCGCGAATAAAAGATATCAGCTGTCGTTGTCCGGTAGAAAGCACATTACCACGTTCCTGTACTTCGAACTGATATTTTCCGGGTAGTTGATCAATAAAACTGGTGGCACCAAGTGCCTGTGCCGATCGCTCAATATCAATAGTATTTAACTCCTGGTTTTTAAGTGTGATGTTGTTGATGATCGTGTCGGAGAAGAGAAATACATCTTGTAATACGATGCCGATTTTACTGCGGAGGTAATCGATTTTGTATTCTCTGATATTGACGTTGTCAATGAGAATTTCTCCTTTACTGATTTCGTAGAAGCGATTGAGCAATCCAATGATAGTGGACTTTCCTGCTCCGGTTGCCCCTACAAATGCAATGGTTTCTCCTGGTTTTACATGAAAGCTGATGCCTTTGAGTATCCAGTTTTCACTTTCGCTTTGCTGATCTTCGATATCGTAGGCAAACCATACATCTCTGAATTCAATTTCACCGTGAAAGTTTTCAGGTGCAAATTGTCCTTCATCAACAGTAACTTCATCTTCATCCATAACTTTGAAAATGCGCTCTGAGCTAACCATTCCCATTTGAAGGGTGTTGAATTTATCGGCAAGCTCCCGAATAGGTCTGAATAGCATGTTGATGTACATGATA
>JBIIRF010000363.1:0-2910 GCA_044341715.1 Bacteroidia bacterium
GCAACAGATTGTCAGTCGTACAGCGAATCCAACAATGCCCAGCGTACTCTCCTTCGGGAAAGTCATTGCCAACGGAGCCACCAATGTAATTCCCAACGAGGTGTACATTGAAGGCACCTTCCGCACCCTCGATGAAAAATGGAGAGCAGAAGCCCATACACGCATGACCGATCTCGCCCATCAGCTGGTACAAAGCATGGGAGGAACACTGGAATTTGAAATCCGCAAAGGGTATCCTGCTCTTTACAACAACGAAGAACTCACAGCCAGCACCAAAGCCAACGCAGAAATTTATCTCGGAAAAGAGAACGTACTCGACCTCGACATCTGGATGGCTGCAGAAGATTTCGCTTTTTACTCACAGGAAACGAAAGCTTGTTTTTACCGACTCGGCACACGCAATGAAGCACGTGGTATTGTATCATCAGTCCACACGCCCACCTTCGACATCGAAGAAGATGCACTGCCAATCGGCGCCGGACTTATGGCCTGGTTAGCTGTGAAAGAACTCGAAAAGAAATAAACAGTTTTACTCAGCGCAATTTCCACCATGGACGCGGAAACTTAAACGTTGTCCATGCAGCCTGCAGGTCCGACTTCAGCTCCTCCGCTGATGTATAACGTTGACGAATAGCCGAAATCAGCTCTCCCCTACGCTCTTCCCGACTTAATAAATGCGCAGGACGGGCAAACTGCGCCTTGAACGTCATTCTCCGGATCACCTCGAACAAATCTTTAGGTATATACCGCGGCACCGGCAAGGGCTGATTAATCATCAGGTGCAATAACAATTCGGGATTGGAATGACGAAACGGAACACGACGTTCCAGCAATTCATACAAGGTAACACCCAGCGCATAAAAATCCGACGAAGCATCCACCAGATCTGTCTCCCGCAACACCCGTTCAGGCGCGCTGTACAGCAAGGAAAAACTCTCATCACCACCCGCACCACGACCTATCGGCGACGCCTTACCGAAATCGACCAGCCATGTTTTTATCTGCAACTTATCCGAAAAATCAAGAATGATATTTCCCGGCTTCACATCTCCATGCATCCAGCCGGCCTTATGCATCGCGCCAAGAGCATCTACCATCGAAAAAACAGCCTCTCCCAGTTGTTGCTCTGTTACAGGATGTTTTGATTTATATGCTGCCCCATAATTGCGGAGATTCATTCCCTCCTTAAACGCCTGCACCAGATAAACATCTTGTCCATCGCGCACCACATCGGTCACCGGAACAATAGCAGGATGACGCACCGGCATTGTAATTTCATTCTCGATAAAACCGGCCAATACCTTCTTCAGCAACACAACATTGCCCTGCTCATCAACACCTTTAAACGTCACACTGAATTTACCCGGCGGAGTAAAATACCGATCGGATGTAAACACATACCGACGGCCACTCAATGCAGTAAGTTCCCGTTTCACGATTTTATAAAAGTTGTTTTCTCTGCAAAAGAAATAGCCTACGCTTCCACCTTGGAATACTTCGCCATCAGCTCCTCCGCCTTCTCCACCATTTCGGCAGAACCGATAAAGAGAGGTGTCCGCTGATGCAATGACTCCGGTTGCAACTCGAGAATACGCTGGAAGCCATCCGACGCTTTTCCACCGGCCTGTTCAATAATAAACGCCAGCGGATTGCACTCGTACAACAAACGCAGCTTACCATTTGGCGACTTACCGGTTGAAGGATAGATATAGATACCGCCCTTAATCAGGTTACGGTGAAAATCGGCTACCAATGAACCGATATAACGACTCGAGTAAGGACGCTTCGTTGATTTATCTTCTTCCTGACAATAGCGCACATATTTCTTCACGCCCTCCGGAAAATGTTCGAAGTTCCCCTCGTTAATGCTGTAGATAGCACCGGTTTTCGGGATCATCATATCCTGATGTGAAAGACAAAATTCACCAATAGAAGGATCCAGCGTAAAGCCGTTCACTCCCTTGCCTGTGGTATACACCAGCATTGTACTGGAACCATAAATCACATAACCGGCAGCCACCTGCTCCACACCCTTCTGCAGAAAATCTTCCAGGTTAGTAGGACCATCACTTTCATCCTTACGACGATAAATGGAAAAGATCGTACCGATACTCACATTCACATCAATATTGGAAGAGCCATCCAGCGGATCCATACACACCACATAGCGGGCATTTTTAGCCACCTTACTCTCGATCGCAATCAGGTCCTCGTTCTCTTCCGATGCAATAGCGATACATTCCCCACCGGCGGCGAGAGCTTTGATGAACTGCTCATTGGCATACACATCCAGCTTCTTCTGATCTTCCCCCTGCACATTGGTCTCGCCATGATCGCCCAAAATATCCGCCAGACCGGCCTTATTCACCTCCCTGTTCACAATTTTCGCAGCGATACCGATATCGCGAAGGAGGCGGCTGAGCTCACCTTTCGCATACGGAAAATCCGACTGACGCTCAATGATAAACTGACCAAGGGTGATAAACCGTTTACTGGGGACGTGTGTTTGCATAACAATTATTTTACACAAATATACTCATCAGGACCGCTACAGGTTTCACTCATTGACCTAACTTATCAAAACACAGCCTGTTTAAAAATCATCCCCCGGAGTCGGCTAGGGTAATAAAGGAAGAATTAATCTTGCACATGCAAACATCCTATCCTAAAGACAAGCTGAAAGTCCTCCTGTTAGAGAACATCCATCCTTCAGCCATTCGCATTTTACGCGACCAGGGGTATTCAGACATTGAATCCATCACCGGCTCACTTTCAGAGCAGGAATTACTCGATAAAATCGGGAAAGTCCATATTCTGGGCATCCGTTCCAAGACACAGCTTACGGAACAAATACTCCGCAAAGCCGATAAACTGATTGCCATCGGTGCATTTTGCATCGGCACCAACCAG
>JBIIRF010000364.1:0-2903 GCA_044341715.1 Bacteroidia bacterium
CGCGGCTTCCTTGGCATCAAATTGCTCCTGTGCGCGCTCAACGAGAGATACGATATCTCCCATGCCCAGAATCCTGTCGGCCATACGGCTTGGATAGAACACATCAAGTGCTTCCATCTTCTCGCCGGTACCAACAAACTTAATAGGCTTGCTAACGACAGACTTAATCGATAATGCAGCTCCACCCCGGGTATCACCATCCAATTTGGTTAAAACAACTCCGTCAAAATTGATACGGTCGTTGAATGCTTTGGCTGTATTCACTGCATCCTGTCCGGTCATGGAATCTACCACAAACAAGGTCTCCTGTGGCTGCAGGAAATCTTTCAGACGGGCAATCTCATCCATCATCTCTTCGTCGATAGCCAAACGACCCGCAGTATCGACGATGATGGTATTTAATCCTTTGCTCTTGGCATATTCGATGGCGTTTTTAGCAATCTGAACAGGATTTTTATTTTCTTTTTCAGAGTAAACTTCAACTCCAATCTGCTCGCCCAATACATGCAACTGGTCAATAGCGGCCGGACGATATACGTCGCAGGCAACAAGTAAGACCTGACGGCTTCGTTTGGTCTGGAGATAATTGGCCAGCTTTCCGGATAAAGTGGTTTTACCGGATCCTTGCAAACCCGACATCAGGATGATGCTAGGAGAAGCCTTCAGATTGATATCTGTAGCATCACCGCCCATGAGTTTTGTCAATTCCTCATGGACAATTTTTACCATTAATTGTCCGGGAGATACGCTGATGAGTACATCCATACCCAGCGCCTTTTCCTTCACCGTATCCGTGAACTGCTTTGCTACTTTGTAGTTAACATCGGCATCCAACAAGGCCTTCCGCACTTCCTTAAGTGTTTCAGCCACATTGATCTCACTGATCTTACCCTGCCCTTTCAGCAGCTTAAACGCCCTGTCGAGCTTATCTGATAAATTCTCAAACATAGTCTTATTCCAGCCGCGAATTTAGCGAAAAACCTCCGTTTCAGAGAGCAATAATTGACGAAATATCCGTTTGAACTCTTCCAAATGCCTAACTTTGGTCAGGAAGCAGGTATTCGACCATACCAATCCACTCAAAATATGAAAAAACATCTCCTTATTATAGCTGTTCTTGCCTTGCCTGCCTTGTTATTTAGTTCCTGTAAGAAGGACGAAGAAGAGGAAAAGCAAGACAACAAAGACCTCTACTGCGAGATCAACAAGTCGGGTTACGTTTATTATTCAGGAACCCAGGTGATCACAGAAGGACTGGGAGGAGCTCATGGATTTATCAAGGTCCGGTTTAACCCGACAGCCGCTTCGGTATTGGATAGCACAGGAAAATTGCCGGTTGGAGCGAGTTTTCCCAATGGCTCTGTGATTGTGAAGGAGATTTATGGATCCGCTTCGGGTGGGCTGAATTTATATGCTGTGATGAAGAAAAGTACAAGCGACAAAAATGCCGGATCAGGATGGCTTTGGGGCGAGTATAAACCAGGCGGTGATGTTGCGTTCAGTGTGGCAAAACAAGGCAATGGTTGTATCTCTTGTCACAGCGGCGGCGATAACCGTGACCTGACCAAAGTATTCGATCTGCACTAAAATTATCTGTTGTCGAATCGATCGTTTTTGCGGGTCAGTTTGAGATCCTGCAACATGGATGATTTGACATTGATCTGGAAGAAGAAGTTTTGTTGGAAACCGAATGGTACCCAGTTGAGACTCATCTCCCAGCAATGTAAATCGCGATGAATACCCAGCGATGTATAACTCAGGTCTTTTTGCTGGAAATCATACCCTGAACTATAACTCACTTTCCAGGCTGGTGTCAACTGAACATCTCCACTGAAATTCAGCGTTTGAGTTGTCTGATCGGGCGTTGTAACATTGTTCTGATAGAAGAAATTGTAACCAACAATCAATGTAAAAGGGACGTTAAAGTCAAGATAGTTTTCCGGATTTGTATTTACATCACGTAGTTCTGATTCCGTGCCTTTGTCTGATTTAACTTCTTTTCGCCTTGGGGTAACATTGAAATTTACACTCAGGTTACCACTGGTGAATCGTGCCAGTTTTCCATTCGCTTTCCATTCGGTGGTATTGTAGCGAACTCCTTCATTTGTGACTGCGTATGGATCAAAATTCCCGAAAAGGTTAAGTGAGATTTTTTCAAGTATTGTTGCACGTCCGCTTACTCCAATTGTTGAAAGTCGAAGAGAATCCGCCGCGAAATTGTAGTTTCCACTTAAAGCCAGACTTTCCAACAATTTCACTTTTTTCATTACTTCGGCAGTGTCGGTGCGTTGACGTACTTTCATCTCGAAGTTATTGTCAAGAGAAAAGTTCATCAGCGTAGATTTTCCAGCTCCGGGTCCACCATATATACCCGTTTCAAAAATAGAATATGCAGCAGTTCTCCCTGTAGTATCTACCTGAACTTGCTTATAATAACCGTATCCCTTTTCACTGAAATCAGGTCTCCACGAGAAGCCAACAGAAGGTGTCATGACGTGACGGATTGCTGCAATTTTTGAAGATTTGAATTGCACCAGACCATAAATCCTCGTTGAAACACTGGTGCTGAAACTGAAATCACGTGCTGCCTTGAATCCACTCAATGTGTCGATGCGGACGGCCTTGGTTTCGGTATCCCATGTCTTTTCTATTGTTTGCAAATACCAGCGTTCATTGTAGGAAATACCCGGACTTACATTGAAGAACTTGGCAATTGTAAAGGAAGTGTTGATAGGCACAGAATGCTGCATACCATAGCGGAAATTCTTTTCGCTGCCTGACTTAAACAACAAGGTGTCCTTGGTACTGATCGAATTAAGGAAACTCGTGGTGAGCCCTATTCCGATTTTTTCATACCATCGCTGAGCACCAATCTGCGTCTTTCGTTTAAACGGTGTGCGTCT
>JBIIRF010000365.1:0-2896 GCA_044341715.1 Bacteroidia bacterium
AGCCCGGGTACTATTTATCTCCTCTGAGATTCATCCTTATCTTGAATTAACAGAACAAAGTAAGATTGCGCGTTTTTTACCTCAAGGAATACAGGAGCGGGGAAAAGAGATTCGTACGTTCATGCCGAAGTTTGGCAATATCAACGAACGCAGGAATCAGCTGCATGAAGTGATCCGTTTATCGGGAATGAACCTGATTATTGATGATTCCGATCATCCGCTGATCATCAAGGTTGCTTCTATTCAGGCAGCGCGTATGCAGGTGTATTTCATTGATAATGAGGAGTATTTCCAACGTAAACAGACGTACAGGGATGCCGATGGTACCTTTTATGCCGATAATGATGACCGCGCGATTTTCTTTGGTCGCGGAGTGCTGGAAACGGTGAAGAAACTGGGCTGGTCGCCTGATATTATCCACTGTCATGGCTGGATGACCGGATTGATTCCATTGCTGATCAAAACCAGCTACAAGGAAGATCCGATGTTCCATAATTCAAAAGTCGTGTACTCGTTGTACAATGATTCTTTCGATGAGCCGTTCAATACCAACTTTGGGAAGAAAATCCTCATGGATGGACTGACCGCTGCTGACGTGAAGGAACTCAAAGACCCGAATTATGTGAGTCTGACCAAGCTGGCTATGCAATGGTCGGATGCCGTAGTGAAGAGCTCTCCTACCATCCACGATCAGGTTGAAACGGCCTTCAAAAAACTCACCAAACCGACCCTTGACTACAAATCACCTGAAGAATACATTGAGGCTTACGATACCTTCTACGATGAAGCCGTGTTGGAAGACTCCGTTCTCGCTGATTAATATAGCTACACTAAGTTTTTTTAAGAGACCTGACAGGACTATTTTTTCCTGTACCTTCGCACCCATGTTGAAGTTAAAACAATGGACCCTAGGTCTATGGTTCCTGGCGATGGTCTGGATTTTCCCGGCCTGTAATGAACCTGACTTGATCGGTCTGGATTTGCAGCCTGCTTCCGAATCACCGGAGGTAGATTATGATACTCTGGACGTTGATGTATACACCGTTCCGGAAGATTCTCTCATCATGTGGAGTACGCTCAAGAACCTGATCGAATTACCGCTCCTGTTCCTGGGTAGTTACGATGATCCTTATGCCGGAAAAACATTCGCCGGTTTCGTGAATCAGGTGCGCATCGGAAATACGATCACCTCTACCACTTTTGCCGGAGCTACTACGCCCGATTCAGTGGTGCTGAGTTATCTCTACAGAGATCAAAACGGGGATACCACACAAATGCATCATATCAGCGTGTATGAGCTGAATGAAGATTTAGCAGCAGACAGTGTATACTATTCCAATCGTGTTTATAGTCGCAGCACCTTCCTCGGACATATCGACCTTGTTCCGGATATTCGAGACAGCGTAAATGTCGGTGGCACCAATAAAGCTCCACAATTACGCATCCCGCTTGATACAGCACTCGGTGGGAAGTTCATGCGGGAATACATCAATAATCCGGCAACGTTTGCGAGTAATGCGGCCTTTATGTCGTTCTTTAAAGGAGTAGTTCTGGTGGATAGTGTTGACGGCCAGGGAAATATCACATCGTTTACCTCTACCTCCGGCGTGCATCGTTTAACACTTTACTTCAGTGGTAACAAAAGCTATGAGTTTATTATCGACGTAAATGCGGTGCGGGTTTCCTATTTTGTGCATGAGTACCTCCCGGCAAATCTTGATCAGGTGAAAGACAATGAAATCATTGTGCAATCGATGGCAGGATTGAAAGACAGTATCGTGATTCAGAATCTGCCTTCACTCTATGCCAACGGTCCTGTCGCTATCAGCTCTGCGAAACTGGTTTTCTTAGCGCAAACAGGCACAGTATCCAATAACTTCACACCTCACTCCAACCTCCTGGTATTCGGATCTGATTCACTGGGAAGAAATATTACAACAGCAGATGCATCAGAACCTTCGTCTTATTATGGCGGTTCATTTGACGATACTTACGATTCCTACACCTTCAATGTGGCGCGTTACGTGCAACAAACACTGAAAAAGGTCGTAGAAGACGGCGGTAAAGACTATGGACTTTTCCTCGTTGCAGGAGGTAGTACCTCCAACGCCCGCCGTTCGGTGTTGAAAGGGCAAGGTTCTGTTAAATTAATTGTTACTACCACAAAAATCAATCCCTGATCCATGTGTGGAATTGTTGCTTATATCGGTAAGCAGGAAGCTTATCCGATCATCATTAAAGGACTTCAGCGCCTCGAGTACCGCGGTTATGACAGTGCGGGTGTTGCCTTGTTAAATGGCGATCTGAATGTCTATAAAAAAGCGGGGAAGGTGAGTGATCTCGCCGACTTTGTTAAAGGAAAAAATCTCGCAGGCCACGTAGGAATGGGGCATACCCGTTGGGCTACGCACGGTGAACCAAACGATCGCAATGCGCATCCACATTTTTCGCAGTCGAAGGAGTTCGCGATTATCCATAACGGAATCATCGAGAACTATGCGTCGATCAAAGCGGAGTTAAGTAAAAACGGACATGTATTCCTGAGTGATACTGATACGGAAGTATTGATTCATCTCATCGAAGATATTTATACCAAGGTGAACGTACCGCTGGAAGAAGCAGTGCGTTTGGCGTTGGGTGAAGTAGTAGGTGCTTATGCGATCGTAATTATTTCTAAAAATGATCCTAACAAATTAATCGCTGCACGGAAAGGTTCTCCGATTGTGGTGGGTATTGGTAAGGATGAATATTTTGTTGCTTCAGATGCGACACCGATAGTTGAGTACACCAAGAACGTTGCTTATCTGAATGATGGCGAAGTGGCGGTGATCAATAATGGTGAGCTTACTGTGAAAACCATTGGCAATGAAATCAAAATCCCTTATGTTCAAGAGCT
>JBIIRF010000415.1:0-2886 GCA_044341715.1 Bacteroidia bacterium
ATTCCGCTATGAAGTTTTGCGGCTACACGATGTGCTTTGGTGAGATGCTGTGACCAGACAGTGGCTGCGAGTCCGTACGTAGTACTGTTGGCATATTGTAACACTTCTTCTTCGGTATCGAATGGTTGTAGTGTGACTACCGGACCAAAAATTTCTTCCTGGTTAGTGCGGCAATCGTATGGCAATCCTTCAATCACTGTAGGTGCGATGTAATAACCGTCTTGTTGAAGTCCGCCTGGATGCAGTCGTTCGCCTCCGGTGAGAATAGTGCCGCCTTCGTGTTTGGCAAGTTCAATGTAGTGCAGGATTTTTTCCATGTGTGGTTTGGATACAATCGCTCCTAACCAATTGCTATCATCCATGGGATCGCCTGTTTTTAATTTTTTCACCTCTGCTACGAAGGCTGTTTTGAATCGCTCGTAAATACTTCTCTCTACAAACATCCGCGAGCCGCAGAGACAAATCTCTCCCTGATTAGCGAAGCTGGAGCGTACACTTGTTTTCACTGCTTTGTCGAAGTCGCAGTCGGCGAAAATAATATTGGGATTTTTACCCCCTAGCTCAAGGGAAAGTTTCTTAAACATCGGCGCGGCAATGCGTGAAATCTCTTCCCCGGTTTTAGTGCCTCCTGTAAACGAGATCGCCTGAATTTTCGGGTGCGCTACAATCGCTTTGCCAACTTTGGTTCCGTAACCGTGTACAATGTTCAATACTCCGGCCGGAATGCCTGCTTCGATAGCGAGCTCTGATAATAAATACGCCGTCATGGGTGTGATCTCACTGGGCTTGGCAACTACGCAGTTTCCGGAGGCGAGTGCAGGTGCAATTTTCCAGGTGAATAAATACAAGGGAAGATTCCAGGGAGAAATACATCCTGCTATACCGATCGGAGTGCGTAGTGTATAATTGAGCGCTGTATCACCCATGGCATGCGTTTCGGTGGAGAGATGCAGTGCTGCTGTTGCATAAAAATGAAAGTTCGATACAGCCCGCGGAATATCTACTTCTCGGGCGAGCCATACGGGTTTGCCATTGTCGACCGATTCAGCGACGGCAAATCGCTCGAGATGCTGTTCTACAAGCTGACTTAAACGAATCAGTTTGTCGGAGCGTTCATGGCTGCTCATGGCACTCCATTTCGGGAAAGCCGCCGCTGCTGCTGCTACTGCTAATTCTACGTCTTGTTCGTCGCTGTCGGGGATGAGGCTGTATACTTGTCCGGTAGAGGGATTGTAGTTGTCGATGTAATTTCCGGATACGGGTGGCACCAGTTGTCCGTTGATGTAATTCTGAATCTTTTGCATGATAAATTTCAATGTGTAAATCTACTGAGGGTTTTTGATTTTATGGGTGCCGGGATTTCTACCCGATAGTGATTTCGTTAGATCGGGTCGTTTTATTTTTGTAATTGTAGCTTTTTCAGGCATTTACATAGACACTTGCAGGAGAATTTTATTTGTGGTAATTTGCTGTCCGGTAACTCCCTTACCCGCCTGTTTTTCTTCAGGCCTACTGCCTATGACTACATCCCCTCGGATATTGAAGTATATTCTTCAGCTTGTCCTGCTGTTGGTATTGAATGGCGGTGTGTCGTTGGCACAATCGCACGATACCGTGAAGGTGATGGCGTATAATCTGTTGAATTATCCGGATGCTTCAAGTGCTTCGGCTGCTGCTGCGGATACTACCCTCCGGAATCCTTTTTACAGAACAGTGGTACAGGCCGTGAATCCGGATATCATGGTGATTGAGGAGTTGAATTCGCAGTCGGGCTTAAATGGCTTTCTGGCAAATGTGATGAATGCAAATGGTGTGCAGTATGCAGCAGCTTCGTATATCAATAGCAATGATACGGATCGCGGATTGTTTTACCGTACGTCGAAGTTTCAGTTGGTGAGTCATGTGCCGATTATTACAAATCTCCGTGATATAAATGCATTCACCTTGGTGCATATTGCGAGTGGTGATACCTTGCGGGTGTATGCTGTGCATTTGAAGGCAAGCACGGGTGTGGCGAATGAGCAGCAGCGCCTCTCTGAAGTGGATAGTTTGCGGAAGGTGACGAATGCCTTGCCTGCCGGGGCGAATTTTATTGTATGTGGTGATTTTAATTTCTATGGTGCTAGCGAGCCGGGATATCAGAAACTTCTGCAGGTGCAAAGTGGTAACCAGGGACATTTCTACGATGCCTTGAATCTTTCCGGTACCTGGAATAATCCGGCGTATGCTCCGTATCATACACAGTCTCCGCGTATCCGTAGTTTCGGTGGTGGCGTTACTGGTGGAATGGATGATCGCTTTGATTTGATTTTATATTCGAAGGGTATTGCAGATGCAGGTGGAGTGACGGTGGTGCCGAATTCGCTGACAGCTTTCGGGAACGATGGCAATCACTATAACGATTCTATCAATGCGCAGCCGAATACTGCAGTTCCTGTGAATGTGGCAAACGCACTGCACAATGCGGCGGATCATTTGCCGGTGGTGATGCGTTTCGATTTTTCCTACGGCTCGGCAGTTAGTATAGACGCAGGCGTTAGTGCCTTTGTGCAGCCAACTTCTGCTTGTCCGGATCCCGCTGCGCAATTGAAGGTGCGGGTAAAAAATTACAGTACTTCTCCGTTGAACTTTTCGCAGAGTCCGGTAACTGCAGTTCTGAAAGCAGTGAATCCATCAGCATCGACAGTCTTTTTATCACAAACGTTGAACAGTGGTACCATTGCGGCAGGTGCAGATACATTGGTGAGTTTCTCTGGCACTTACAATATGTCGGCGGCCGGTAGTTATTCTTTCAGAGGATATATCCAGTCGTTGCCGAATGATGTGAATCCCGCCAACGACTCAAGTGCTCTTTCGAACTTCAGCGTGGTGAATAGTCCGTCGGCG
>JBIIRF010000422.1:0-2879 GCA_044341715.1 Bacteroidia bacterium
GTAAGTAGCAGGTGTACTACTTGATGGAGTTATAGCACCTGTAGTGGAATTAATGGTTAATCCTGCAGGCGTTGAACTGTACGTACCGCCCGCAGAACCTGAGCGTATTACAGACTGTGCAGTGCTGACAGAAGTACAATATGGGCTACCCGTATAACTGATCGTTGCGGAAGGTGGAGCAGTTACTGTTACCGAACGAGTTGGGCTGACGTCGGCACAGCCATTTGTTCCGGTCACCGTATAGGAGATGTTGGATGTACCTGCAGCCACACTGGTAATCACACCAGAAGTGGCATTTACTGTAGCTACTGCAGAGTTAGAAGAGGAAAAGCTACCGACAGCACTATTGCCTGCAATACTGAATGTTGTGGTTCCGCCAAGACAAATATTTTGTGTTCCACTTAAGCTACCAGCCGTCGGTGCCGCACCAATGACTACTGATGCTGTTGTACTAAACGCATTACAACCTCCTGAAGCAGCTATTGTATATGTCACCGTGTAAGTAGCAGGTGTACTACTTGATGGAGTTATAGCACCTGTAGTGGAATTAATGGTTAATCCTGCAGGCGTTGAACTGTACGTACCGCCCGCAGAACCTGAGCGTGCAACAGATTGTGCAGTGCTGACAGAAGTACAATATGGGCTACCCGTATAACTGATCGTTGCAGAAGGTGCGGGAGTAACTGTTAGTATTTTGTTAGCAGATGCAGTTCCACATGAACTACCGTTAGCAGTAAGTGTCAAGGTCACATTGCCGGAGAAGTTTGCAGGAGGGGTATAGGTAGCAGTTAAAGTTGTTGCATTTGGATTGAATGTACCACCTACTCCACCATCACTCCATGTGCCACCTGTTGCAGATCCGCCAACTGATCCTCCCAGTCCGGCAGAAGTACCGCCCTGGCAAATTGCTGAAAGCGCTGCACCGGCATTGGCAGTAGGTAATGTACATGCCTTAAGAGATATCCCAGTCATAGACGGCAGAGCACTGCCACTGAAGGTTCCGGAGCATGCATCTGTAACGTTTGTTGTCGGAATAGAACGGTTAGCAACACCATTTCTAACACCGTCCGTTGTAGTCCACGTTGCTTCATTTGCAAGTGTAAAATTGGATGGATAAGTTGTGTTTCTTGGCGAGGTATTAGCGCTGCGAACCGAGCTTACAACTATTACCGCCTGATCTCTTGCATTGACAGTTAATGCAGTGGAAAAGCTAAATGAACTAGTTGCATTAGTAGAATTGTAAGTCCGGCTATTGGTAAGTGGAGTCGCCTGGTCAACAAAATCGAAGACAGCTGCCCATACCGTTGTCACTCTGGTTGTACCGCCACTGACGGTAAAAACCAGATTACTATTTGTGGTTAAATCAATATCGGACTCTGTCAGATAATACAATGCGGTGTGCTGTCTGATGCCGGTAGCACTCATATCTCCGGCCGCCAATGTCAGATTTCGACCACCATAGGAAATAGCAACAGATCTGGATCCGATAGCGGTCCGGGATGATGCAATCGCTACTACTAAAAGTCTGTTGGTGCCGGATCCGGCCGGAACAGTATATGCAACAGTTTGTTGGGTGGTAGAAGTGTTATTATAAAGCGGGCTCCAATTCTGCAGAGTAGTAACCTGTGCAAGAGATTCAATGGCACTGATAATGAAAATGAAAAATAAAATACTTTTAATATCCCCTATACCAGACCTGAAGGTATAAGACACATGCAACGAACCAGTTTCTTTGTCAGCTTTGCAGCCACGAAGACCTAAGGAAATTAATAAATGACTTACTAGTTTTAACAGCATTGTTAATTTCAATTACAATTTAGGCCGCCTTAGTGAATCAAAATCTGACTTAGTTGTCAACAACTTTGATTCGGGCCGAAATTACGGGCATCAAGAAGTAGAGTGCAAGTGTTTGATGGTGAAAGACTGATAATTCTTGGCGAAAAAAATTTTATCTAATAATATAACGTTTATACATATACGTATTTTAGATGAAATAGGGTTTTACACCTATTTACTGGTACTTGTCCTTCTTTGCATATTCTCCAGATTTGATCAGGTTTTCAAGAACGATTTATCACAACAGGGCTTATAAAAATTGCTCAGTCTATAGAGTTGCACTCTGGATTGCAGGCATATTATTCTTTTAAATCCATTCTTTTTGAGCGAGGTAATCACTTGCACGTACTATGGGTGTTTGCACTCATTTCAAACATTTGACAAGAGTTATATATGACTTCAAAATGCACGGATATAATTTACCAAGTCACTTTTTATAGTGATAAAATGCAAAATTTAGGTTACAGGTTTTAAAAAGTTATCCTTTTCCAATTGTGCAAATAGTCCGCAATATAACCATGGTTATATTGATAAAAGTTACTTCCGGATATTTATTTGCAGTATCAAATTCAACTTAAATAATGAATACTTACAACACAAAAAAACAACTAAAAAAATGAAAAAGACAATCGCACTGTTAACTTGTTTACTTATTACGGTATTCGTGAATGCTCAGGAAATCAAGGTGAATAATTACAAAGTATCTACCGCTGCTGAAATCAAGACCTTTGAGACCAGTCTTACATAAAACAAAGTGTGGAACCAACTCATGGCGCTGGCAACACAAAAAGGCTATGTTCCTGTCAATGCTGCTCAGGCAAAATTTGGTTTCACTGGTGAATGGGAAAACCTGACAACTAAAACCAAAACCCCGGCTCGCTTTTTCATTATCGACTTATGGAACCCAACGAACAAGCTCGGACAGGGTGCCTCTCTTGTTTATCGACAGGCAAATGGTCAGACCTACATTGCTTTGTGCGAATTTCCGGTTGGTGTAACAAACGGTACAACTGCACTTGACAGTTGCATTGAAACAACTGTAG
>JBIIRF010000366.1:0-2875 GCA_044341715.1 Bacteroidia bacterium
TATCACAGCGAGCGATTGATCGTCGAAACAACCAGAGCATAACCATAGACCAAACTGATTTCCCTGTTAATCCAACGTACGTACAAGGTCTGATCAATGCAGGAGCAACCGTATTAAATACCAGTCGCTGGTTCAATGCTGCTATCATTTACACAACGAGTCCGGCAGTATTAACCGCCATCAATCAATTACCCTACGTACAAACCAGTTCTAACGTTGGGCGTATACGAAATTCAACTTTGCCATCAGGAAAACTGGAAGTGAATTTTGAAAAACCAAAGAGCGCCATTCCAGTTGCCCGTCAAAGCAATGCTGCGAGTTTCAACTATGGCTTTTCAGATAATCAAATCAATATGATCGGTCTCAGCAGCCTTCATGACCAGGGATACATGGGAGAAGGTATGCTCATCGCTGTATTGGATGCAGGATTTCTGGACGCACCATTGATGACATGTTTCGACTCGCTCTTTGCTGACAACCGGATTGTTTCCACCTGGGATTTTGTCGACAATGAGTCTGATGTATATGACGATCATTACCATGGAGCCGCAGTACTTTCCTGCATTGCATCCATTGTACCTGACACATTGATTGGAACTGCCCCACATGCAAGCTTTATTTTGCTTCGGTCAGAAGATGCCAATACAGAATTTATCATTGAAGAATACAACTGGTCAGTCGCAGCAGAATATGCAGACTCAGCAGGAGTTGATGTCATTAACAGTTCTTTGGGATACACCACGTTTAACGACGCTTCACAGGATCATACTTATCCGATGATGAACGGCGACCTGAATCCGGTAACCATTGCTGCAGACATGGCCGCCAAAAAAGGAATATTGGTTGTGAATTCAGCAGGAAACGAAGGTAGTTCGAGCTGGAATTACATCAGCGCTCCTGCAGATGCTGATTCCATACTCGCAGTTGGTGCAGTCAACGATGCTGGTCAATATGCTAACTTCAGTGGAAACGGACCATCCTATGACGGTCGCGTAAAACCGGACGTAGCAGCCCGCGGAGCAAACACCTGGTTATATTCACCATATAGTAACAACCAGCCAACCATGGCCAATGGTACATCCTTCTCTTCTCCGATTATGGCAGGAGCCGTAGCTTGTTTATGGCAGGCATGGAATTCCAAAAACAATATGGAGATCATTCAGGCTGTTAAAAGAAGTGCCAATCAATTCAGTAATCCTGACACGCTACTTGGATATGGCATACCGAATTTTACACTGGCAAACAGTTTACTCAACCTTGGCGAATACACCTTACCAGGAAATGTCACTATGCATATTTTTCCAAATCCCTGGAATGGCGAAGGCACATTGACAGTTTTGTACTATGCACAAACAGGAGAGCAACTCGAAATTGAAATTATTGATCTCAGCGGCCGACTCGTTTATAACTCCAGCACGACAACCATCAATGGAGCTTTCAACAAACTGGAAATACCAGCACGTTTATCAAATGGTGCTTACCTCATCAACTTCCGCGAAGGCAATCTGCAAACAACGGCAAAGCTGATTCGCTACTAAGCAATCGGATTTAACGAGAGAAAATACAACGCAAGAAGACTAGCGATGAAGTAAGGAACAAGAGAAGCAGATCCGCTATAATCCTTTGACACTCTTTGTCCAAAAATCAGCATCAGCAAAGTCAGCGTAGACATCCATGCACCTGCAATTGCCAGTGAATTACTGAATCCGCCAAGGATAGCCAAGACACCGCAAGCAGACAATACGCCACTTGCCACCTCGAACAAAGTCAGGAAGAAGAACATTGTTCCAACATAATTGTAGAGAGCGTTCCGAACAAATTTTTGCTGAATCCAACCTAACTCCTGCTTGTAGTTAAGAATTTTATCTATTCCCGATTGCAGAAACACAATCGATAAAAATGCTGTACTGAATACAGCCGCCCAATTGAAGATTTGTAAGTCCATTATCCTTTTCTGAAGGTGCTAATCTACAAATCTTTCGTCATTTGTCAGAGTTCAGGATACAAAACTCCGCTGACCAAGTGTAAAATCGGTCAGAACAGGAAGAATACGAAGATCAGATGGTAATTCTTTTAAATTTCCGACCCAGAATCACATCAGCATCTGTCGACAACCAATTATCCAGAACAGAAGCATAAACTTCCCTGAAATCCACTTCAAAAGGCAGATCCCCTTCATCCAGTTTTTTCAGATCAGGCAGCTGATTAAATACACCCGGCTTTTGTATCGACCCTCCGGTCATCCACAAAGAATTCGCTTTCCCATGATCCGTACCATTGCTGGCATTTTGCTCCACCCTGCGCCCGAACTCCGAAAAAGTCAACACCAGGGTATCTTTCCATCTACCGGTAAGCTTCAACTCATCACGGAAAGCCTCCATTGCATCACCATACTCCTTCAACAACTGTAATTGCCGGTTCTTTTGATTATTATGTGTATCAAACCCCGACAAAGAAACGTAATACACCCGCGTTGACGATCCGGCAGAAATAAGCTCCGCGATCAATCGCAAATCACGGGCAAATGCCGTATTGGGGAAACTCTTCTTCACCTTGTACTTCTTTGATTGCTCATAGAGATAATCTACTGACTTATCAGCCTCTGTCAATGTTTTATATATGAAGGATAGTTCATCATCACCCTTCACCGGAGATGACACCAGTGCATCCATCAATGGACCGCTCATTGCCTTCCTCATCCGATCTGGATTAGACACCGCCAATCCATTTACTGATTCTCCCTTCAGTGCAAGGCTCAGCGCATCGTCCAGTTCAATAACTGAATGCGGTAAAGCGCAACCGTTACAGGAATGATCCAGGTACTTTCCCAGCCAGCCAACCGATCTGAACTCATTGGAATCACTCGCAGTATGCC
>JBIIRF010000367.1:0-2869 GCA_044341715.1 Bacteroidia bacterium
CTCTTTCATTTAGTAGACCCGGGTAAATTTATAAGTACCGGGAGGAGTAACAATCAATGGTACTTTTTCCACCATCACCGAACTGGAATCAAGTCCGAATGCTTTTTCTTCACTCATGCTCAAACGCTTTATTACAAAGTAGATATTGAGGATAAATTTAGTATAGATACCCAATGTATTTTCATACGATAAGAACTTCTCCATCACCACAAACCGGAAGTCACCACTCAGATGTAATTTCTTCAACGATTCATATCTGCTCACCACATCCACTTCTTTACCTTCAACGAGGTCCTGCACCACCTGACGGAACATTAAATTAATTCGTGGTTCCACCCGGAAGCCGATTTTAAAACGTACGTGTACGATTTTATCTTCTACCAGTTCCCTTACTTTATATTCCATTGTATATGGTTCATCCAGTACATCCACATGCACGAGCCAATAAATATCTGCCCGTTTCGGCTGTTTATTGAGAATAGAGTAGATGATTTTATTCTCCACCTGATTCTCCTGATTCGCACTGGTTAAGTAAACGAGATGGGTAGAATATTTAGGAATGCTTTCATCCTTGCTGACATCTGTAATGATATCGTAGTACTTATCCAACTGTACAAACTCCACAAGACCTGTGCGGATTTTACGCGCTTCATACCAAACCCACATTACCGCAATAATTGCAGTGGCAATAAATACTGTTACATAACCTCCATGAGAGAACTTACTGAGATTCGCAATCGTAAAGGAAACTTCCACCGTGAGGAAAATCAAGAGTATGGAAATAACCAGAATACGAGGATACTTCTTCAGATATAAATAGTAAGTGAGCAGGGTAGTAGTCATCAGCATTGTTAAAACAATTGCCAGGCCATAAGCAGCCTCCATTTTTGACGACTCCTGAAAATACCAAACGATACCGATACAGCCAAAACACAAAAGCCAGTTGATCGTTGGAATATATAATTGTCCGCGAAGATCTGTGGGGTATTCAATTCTACCTTTTGGCAGGAAGTCGAGGCGCATACCTTCATTGATAAGGGTAAATGTTCCCGAAATCAATGCCTGACTGGCCACGATAGCAGCACTTGTAGCGATAACGATTCCGGTTATAAGGAACCAATCCGGCATCAATGCATAAAATGGTTTAACACTACCTAATACTTTCCCCGTATGATTTAAGAGCCATGCTCCCTGACCAAAATAGTTAGCGAGCAATGCTACTTTCACAAACCCCCAGGATACTCGAATATTTTTCCTTCCGCAGTGTCCGAGATCTGAATAAAGCGCCTCTGCTCCGGTGGTACAAAGAAATACAGATCCCAATATCCAGAACCCTTCATGGTAGTTCACCAATAGCTGATAGGCATAGTATGGATTTATGGCTTTGAATACAATCGGATACTGGACAATTTCTTTAAGTCCAAGAACCAATAACATAGAAAACCAGATCAACATTACCGGACCAAAAAAACGTCCTACAAATCCGGTTCCGAATTGTTGTACAAAAAACAGGAAGAACAAAATGCCAATAACAATCGGCACAGTGGGAATATCCGGGTTTATCGTAGTCAATCCTTCGATAGCTGATGCGACAGAGATAGGAGGAGTGATGATACCATCTGCCAACAGAGCCGCACCGCCAATCATCGCCGGAATAGCCAGCCATTTAATGTGCATTTTACGGACCAGTGCATACAGAGAAAAAATTCCTCCTTCCCCTTTATTATCTGCCCGAAGTGTAAGGATGATGTACTTAAAGGTTGTCAGGATCGTGAGTGTCCAGAAAACACACGACAATCCACCAAGCACCAGCGTTTCATCAATTTTATTCTTACCAATGATGGCACTCATTACATAAAGCGGTGAAGTCCCGATGTCGCCATAAATAATTCCCAACGTCACCAGCAATCCTGCCGCGCTGAGTTTGCTGTGATCAATATGTCCGCTTGCCATAGAGTGCCCTGCCAATAAGCAGGATTACGTTTTAGATACTGGGCTCTTTCATGCGAATTGTTTTTTTAGCACCCTTACCATCTTTCAGTGCATCCTCAACAGTTGTTTCAAAATCTGCGAGCACGTTCATATAGTAGATATAGGCATCATAAGGTGAGTCGTACGGACTAAAGTACTTATGTACATCGCCATCACTCCAGAACTTGGTACACATGTAATAGAAGTGATCGCTGGTTTGCATTTTACCCCAAACGTCCAACAAATCAGGATTACCTGTTTTCTTTACGTTCTCCTCGAGTTTATAAATACGTGCAGCTGCTTCTTTTTCCATCGGATTACTCAACCATGCACTTAAATCCCTCTCAGCATCAGCCCAGCTTGTATAGTCCGGAACATCATAAATATCCCGCACTTTATATTGATCAGCAGCTTCCGAAATTGTTTTAAAATCAAAATCAGGATGTGATAATATTTCTTTAGGCAAGTGATCAAGAAAATCGAAGATGCCGGTTTCTTCCCATTGATGTTCACCGAATGTTTCATAATCCATAAAGAGATTCACCACTTCACCATTACCGGCTACTTTATGAACCCATGAAGCAAATGTATCGGCATGTAGCGGCCATTCTGTCCAGCCACGGTCGCTAAAGCGGAAAGCAATATCATCAGAAAGACGATAATTTTTCAGGAATGATTTTATCTTCAATGTCCCGGCCGGCTGATACAGGAAATTCGGCGAACGCTTACCGAGATAACGATCTACTCCTTCACAGAGGATAGCTTTGTAGCCCATCTTCTCTACAAAAGCAGCAATCTCATTGTTGTAAATCAACTCAGTATTGCGGAATACTTTCGGAGTCTGATCAAAATAGGTTTTAATCTTTTCCTTGTGCATTTCTACCTGTCGACGGAATTC
>JBIIRF010000368.1:0-2857 GCA_044341715.1 Bacteroidia bacterium
GTTTGTTCTCTATACACCGCCGCACAAAAAACCTTTTTTTTTGGGCGGCGCCACTCGAACACCTTAATTGAAAGTTGGTAAACAATACATGATTGATGCCTAGGGACACTCCGGAGGTTGCACTCTGGATAAGTCGAACACTGTCGGGATATATTGGAGATACTGAATACACTTGAATAAATAAGAGTGACTATAAAACTCCTTCTTTAAAGAAGATTTTAACCTAAAAGCATTCAGCGGCACGATTTTTTACTGATTAATTACGCATTATTTTATCTCCTAAAAAAACAATGTAAGGCTGACTTTGTTTATAATTTGTTAAAGGAATAGCTTTGAAACCTGTCATAAATACTTTTAGGCGTTTGCCCGCGTTTATTTGCCTTTTATTGGCCTCTATGAACGTACTCTATGCTCAAAACCAGAATAATTTTTGGTTCTTTGGAAATGAGGCGGGTATTGATTTTAGCAGCGGAGCCCCGGTTTCAATAACTACCGGTCAAATGCTGAGTATTGAAGGTTGTGCCTCTGTGTCAGATCTGGTTACAGGCAATTTATTGTTTTATTCAAATGGCTTGCAAATATGGAATGCAAATCATGTGGTGATGCCGAACGGGAATGGCCTACTTGGCGGTGCTTCTACATCTTCTACTCAAGGAGTGTTAATTGTGCCGTTCCCCAATAATCCCGGGAGATATTTTCTCTTTACAGTGGACGAGTCAATCGGGGGCGCAGTGAATGGTTTCCGCTATTCTGTTGTGAATATGAATCTCAATGGTGGTCTCGGAGATGTGGTTTCGGGACAGAAGAACATCCTGATTCAAAATAATGTTAGCGAGCGACTGGCTGTTGCTGTGAAGGGCGATAGCACTGGTTATTGGGTGATGATTCATGAGCGGGGTAATAATCTCTTTAAAGCGTATCTGGTGGATCAGAATGGCGTAAATACTGCTCCGGTTATTAGTGCGGTTGGTGCAATTCATACTACGGTTCCGCAAACGAATGGGGATGAAACGATGGGTGCCATGAAGTTTAATCATGCCTTCAACAAAGTGGCAGTAGCTATCTATGCAGGAAATAAGGTGCAGGTCTTCGACTTTAATAACTGCTCAGGTATTGTTTCGAATCCAATTACGATAAATACAATTGATAATCCATATGGTTTAGAGTTCTCGCCGGATAATAGTCGTCTATATTATGATTTGTATTATAATTCAGGATTTAATGGCGCAGTTTATCAGGTGAATATGTTAGCTCCTAATCCTGCTACATCCTCTGTGTTGGTTGGTGTTTCAAGTTCTTTTAATTTTCAATGCATGGGTGCATTACAATTGGCTCCCGATGGAAAAATTTATATTTCAATAAATAGCGAATCATGGTTGTCGGCTATAAATAGTCCGAATAGTTTGGGAGTTTCTTGCGGTTTTGTTGATCAGGCTGTTACCCTTCAGCAGGTAGGATTGTTTCCTTCTCCTGGTCTGCTGGGTCTTCCTCAATATGTTCCGTTTGTAAATGGCAGTATTACGCCTTCGCTCACCTCAGTTAGTGTTTGTCAGAATCAGTTGCCATTTCTATGGAACGGAAATTCATATAACGCACCGGGCAATTATTCAGTCGTATTAACGAATATTGCAGGATGTGATTCGATTGCGAATCTGAATCTATCGGTAGTTGGTTCTCCATCTTCTACTACCAATCTTACCATTTGCTCTGATCAGCTTCCTTTTGTATGGAATGGGCAATCATTAAATAGTCCGGGTACCTACACTGCCATACATAATAACATAACAGGATGCGATTCTTTGGCTACACTGAATCTTTTTGTCAGTAATACTTCTGTATCTACTACTAATCTCAATCTTTGTGCAGATCAATTACCGATTATTTGGAATTCACAATCAATCGCTGATTCCGGTACTTATACTGCTGTACTTTTAAATGGAGCCGGTTGCGATTCTATTGCTACGTTGGTCCTTTCAGTAGATGCAGTGGATACAGTTAGTTCGTCAATATCATTATGCAGGAGTCAGCTTCCTTACCTGTGGAATGGTATCTCGATCTTCAATACCGGTGAATATGTATATTCTCTGACGGCAAGTACCGGCTGTGATTCTGTGCTGGCTTTAAATGTGGTGATTGATCCTGATACATTGGTTTACGAGATACTTACTTCTGGTTCTTGTATCGGAGATGGTACTGAGTTTGATCTGAACAGTTCTTCTGATATCCTTTCTATTCTCTGGAATTTTGGTAATCCTCAAACTACATCTGATACCAATTCTTTACTACAACCTTCATACTTTTATTCCAACGTGGGCAGTTATCCTGTAACGGCATTCATTAGTACTGCTTGTAAAAGTGATACATTGCGAACCGAAGTTGAAATAGTCGATTGTGATACATTTGATTTTGGATGTAACATTTTTTTGCCAAATGCTTTTACGCCGAATAAAGATCAGTTAAATGAGCGATATTTTCCGGTGTTTGATTGTCCGGTAGATAACTTTTTGTTTACTATTTTCAACCGTTGGGGTCAGGTTGTTTTTTCTACAACCGACACTCTTTCGTTGGGATGGGATGGTATTTATGACGACCTTGACTGTCCAATGGGAGTTTATGTCGCAAAACTGAAAGTGAAATTTGTGAATGGTCAAGAGGCAGACCTTCTAAGAGTCCTTACCTTACTTCGTTAAATGTTTTATGTGTAGGAGGCTTGTTAGCATAATAGAAAAGATATGACAGCCTATTCTTGATTTTTACAGATTGGTAAATACACTTAGATGGGAGCATATACTTCTTCTCTTGCGTACCTGACCCTGATAAGGTACATATATCTATAATCCTCTTTGCTTTTATTTAT
>JBIIRF010000052.1:0-9566 GCA_044341715.1 Bacteroidia bacterium
TCGAGTAGCGCCTGTTCTGTATCTGCCGAATCCACCACCTGCGCAAACAGGGACGAAGAACAACATATACTACCAATAAAAAACACGAATACGATAGTGGCTCTGATCATTTGACGAATATACGGAGTACTCCTTCCTTTAAAACGACTGAAAAAGTTATTTATTGAGAACCTTATGTAAATAACTCCGAAAGCAGCAGAAATCAGATCGAAGTCAATAGATGCAAACACTTTTCTACATCCAATTGCATCTGTGAAATCAGCTCTGCCGCAGAGTGAAACTTCAATTCCGGCCGGAGATAATGATGGAAATGCAGTGTTATTGACCGGCCATAAATATCCTCATCAAACCCTAGAATATGCACTTCAATTGAGCGGTTGCCATTATCAAAAGTCGGACGATGCCCGATACTCAGCGCACCATTCAGGAACTGACCATCCAGCTCCACTTTCACTGCATAAATTCCATTTGCCGGCACCAGTTTATCCGGATCATCCACCTGCAGATTAGCAGTCGGGAACCCCAGTGTTCGTCCAAGCTGCTGGCCTTTAACTACCCTACCCGACAGCATATAAGGATAACCGAGTAACTGAGCAGCCACCTCCACTTCACCGTTTTTCAGCGCCTTACGGATACGGGTAGAACTCACCGCAATCGCATCAATTTCCTGCTCAGGAATCTCCTCCACCTCAAAGCCCAACGATGGCCCCATTTCACGTAAAGTCTTCATACTTCCCTTCCGCTGATGCCCAAACTGATGATCATAACCGATTACCAGCCGCTTCACCCCCAACTTATCAACCAGGATATTCCGCACAAAATCATCGTACTCCATCTTCGAAAAATCTATAGTAAACGGTTGAATTACAAGATGATCTACGCCAAAAGAAGCCATCCGGGAAGCTTTTTCCTCCAACGAACTCAACATTTCGAGACCAGCCTCCTGTCCGAAAATCACTTTTCGTGGATGCGGATGAAAAGTCAACAAAACCACCTCCCCGTTCTGTTCCCGGGCCAGATCACGGACCCTGTTCAGCAACATTTTATGGCCGATATGCACCCCGTCAAACGTCCCAACCGTAACGATAGGATATTGAGGCTTAATGTATTCGTCGAGATGCTTATAAATTTTCATAGAAATTTCCGGAACCCGTTCTTTCAACAGCCGGCACCATACTGTTGATAAACTTTCCTACCTGCAAAAATAAGATTTACTTCGCAGAGATCGGTTTTTTACCTATTTTTGCAGCCTTAAAATCAAATACCCCCGACATGAATACAGGTAAAATTGTTCAGGTTATTGGTCCGGTAATCGACGTTAGCTTTGAAGGCGAAGGTTCGGCACTGCCAAATATCCTTGAAGCTCTTGAAATCAATCGCCCGAACGGTCAGAAGATCATTTTGGAATGTCAGCAACACATCGGAGAAGACACAGTACGTGCCATCGCGATGGATTCTACCGACGGATTAGTTCGCGGAATGGAAGTAATTGCTACAGGAAGTCCTATTAAAATGCCAACGGGAGAAGCGATCAAAGGTCGTCTTTTCAATGTAGTGGGAGAAGCAATTGACGGTATCGGCAACGTAGACAACACCAATGGTATGTCTATTCACCGTGATGCTCCACGTTTTGAAGATCTTTCTACAGATGCGGAAGTACTTTTTACCGGTATCAAGGTAATCGACTTGCTCGAGCCATATTCCAAAGGAGGTAAAATTGGTCTGTTCGGTGGTGCCGGTGTAGGTAAAACCGTATTGATCATGGAGTTGATCAACAACATTGCAAAAGGATATGCAGGTCTATCGGTATTTGCCGGTGTAGGTGAGCGTACTCGTGAGGGGAACGATCTTCTCCGTGAGATGATTGAATCAGGCGTAATCAAATACGGCGAAGAGTTCAAGCACAGCATGGAAAAGGGCGACTGGGATCTGAGCAAAGTAGACATGAAGGAACTGGCGCAGAGTCAGGCTACCTTGGTGTTCGGTCAGATGAATGAGCCTCCTGGAGCACGTGCCCGTGTAGCACTTTCAGGACTTAGCGTTGCTGAATACTTCCGTGATGGAGATGAGAAGTCAGGCGGTCGCGACATCCTGTTCTTCATTGACAATATCTTCCGTTTCACTCAGGCAGGTTCTGAGGTATCGGCACTTCTCGGACGTATGCCATCAGCGGTAGGTTATCAGCCAACGCTGGCTACGGAGATGGGTCTGATGCAAGAGCGTATCACTTCTACCAAGCGTGGATCTATCACTTCAGTACAGGCGGTATATGTACCTGCTGATGACTTGACCGATCCTGCTCCTGCTACTACCTTCAGTCACCTTGATGCTACTACGGTATTGAGCCGTAAGATTGCTGAGTTGGGTATCTATCCTGCGGTAGATCCACTGGATTCTACATCACGTATCCTTTCTCCTGCTGTTGTAGGTGAAGAGCATTACAATACTGCGCAGGCGGTGAAGGAAATTCTTCAACGTTATAAAGAACTTCAGGATATCATTGCCATCCTTGGTATGGATGAGTTGAGTGATGAAGATAAACTGGTTGTACACCGCGCACGTCGTGTTCAGCGTTTCCTCTCTCAGCCTTTCCACGTAGCAGAGCAGTTCACCGGACTGAAAGGTGTACTCGTTCCAATCGAAGAAACCATCAAAGGCTTCAAGATGATTCTGAACGGAGAAGTAGATCAATATCCGGAAGGAGCATTCAACCTGGTAGGTACCATCGAAGATGCTATCGAAAAAGGTAAAAAGCTCTTAGCTGAATCCAAATAATTCCTCTCTTAAAACTGCGAAAAATGTACCTCGAAATAATCACTCCTGATAAAAAAGTATTTGAAGGTGAAGTAAGCTCTGTTACCGTTCCCGGAACAAAGGGTCGCTTTCAGATGCTCGAAAATCACGCATCCATCATCTCAACAATGATCAATGGTGCAGTGAAAATCAAAACCACAGCGGGCGAGGAACAATTCGACGTAAAAGGCGGAGTTGTTGAAATGCTGAACAATAAAGTGATTATACTGGCTGAGTCAGTTTAATTATCTTAAAATAATCCAAAAAAGCCCCGGTATAATCCCGGGGCTTTTTCATTTTCAGGTAGAACCGATTTTACCCGCAAAATATTGCTTTTCAATCATTTGATGAAATAGCACTTTCCCCCATTTAAGATACCCGAAATTTAAGAGACCAGAAATAATCCAATTCTACACGAATACTGGTCACTAAACGAATGACTGAAAAACCTGATTTATCACGAAAAACATAGCCATTTTCGCTGCTAAATTTCACCCATTCAAGGCAACCATTTCCCCCTCTGGTAAGTATAATCACAAAAAAGTGACTTTTAAGCACCGGATTGTTGGTAAATTCCACTTATATTTGAGAATCAAACCACGCGCAATGAATACATCCAAACTATCCGGCTTTCTTCTTATTGGAATTTTACTGGCCTTTTGCCAACGATCCAATGCACAGCTAACTGTAAATACTGCTCCTACACCAACACAGCTTGTACAGAATATTCTGCTAGGCACAGGCGTTAGTGTAGCGAATATCACATTCTCCGGTGATCCCGCACAAAAGGGTTCTTTCAACTGTGCAGGTCCATGCAATACCACGATCGGTATCGGAAGTGGAGTAATGTTAACTTCCGGTGCATTGAGCAATGCTATTGGTCCGAATAATTCTACAGGAGCAGGAACTGATACACCTGCAGGATCTGATGTTGACCTGAACGGATTAAACCCGGGAGGAACAGGTGCACAGGATGCAGCAGTACTTCAATTTGATTTTACTCCGGCGACAGATTCTGTGCGCTTCAGGTATGTGTGGGCTTCAGAAGAATACAGTGATTACGTAAACTCTAATTGCAACGACTTCTTCGGATTCTTCGTTGATGGGCCCGGAATCACCGGCAAGAAAAACATTGCATTAGTTCCCAATTCTACTACGGCTATCTCTATCAATACAGTGAATAACGGCTGGGCTGCCGGCGGTACTTCACCAAATGGTCCATGTACTAACTGCACTTATTTCCGCGACAACCATGGAAGTGCATCGGTTCAATACGATGGTCTGACCACTGTTTTAACTGCGGGTACAGCAGTATGTCCTTGTGAAACTTACCATATCAAACTTGCCGTTCAGGATTTCTGCGATGGAGCATTTGACTCCGGCGTATTCCTCGAGGCAAATTCATTTTCATCAAATGGATTCAATGCAATTCCGATTATTGCTGTTAACGGAAATTATACCCAGATAGCTGATACAATTTTTATCTGCCCTGGTGATTCGGTTCAAATCGGAGTTGACATTATGAACAATTGTCGTATTCCGAACTGGAATACAGGTGATACTACGTTTAATATCTGGGCAAGTCAGCCGGGGGGTTACTATTGTTCCTTCGTAAACCTTGCTCCTTTCTGCTTTGCTTCATCACCTGTAATGTACATTGCTTATGCACCAAGCACCAGCAGCATTACTGCAAACGGTCCGGTATCTTTTTGTCCTGGCGACAGTGTAGTTCTTACCGCAACTCCAGGTAGCAGTTACCTCTGGTCGAATGGTGCAACTTCACAAAGTATCACTGTATTTAATCCAGGAAACTATTCTTGTACAGTGAATGCCGGTGGAGCATGTATCAGCCAGACAAACGTGATTACAGTCAGCAACCTTGCAGGATCTACACTCACAATTGCTACTTCAGGTACAACAACTCTTTGTCAGGGTCAAACAGTAACATTGACCAGCTCTACTCCTAGCGTTTCCTGGTCTACAGGTGCGACAACACAAAGCATCACAGTTAACGCTGCCGGAACATATACTGCTACTCCAACGGCTGCAGGGTTCTGTCCGGCACCTTCGAGTGTTACTGTAGCGGTTAATCCAAACCCGACGGTGACAGTCACAGGTACAACTGCATTTTGTCAGGGAGGAAGTGTAAATCTTGGAACCAGTGCTGCATTCGCAAACTACAACTGGTCGAATGGACAAACAACATCAACCATCAACGTTACTGCAGGAGGGAATTATGCGGTTACAGTAACTGATGTGAACGGATGTACTGCCAACAACAATCTGAATGTAACAATGAATGCTCTCCCTTCACCTGCTATTTCCGGTGATTTCGATTTCTGTCTGGGAGTAGGATCAAATATCACTGCAACGGCCGGATTCAACTCATATGCCTGGTCAACAGGTGCTATCAGTTCAACAATCAATGTTTCCATGGCGGGAACATATACCGTAACGGTGACTGATGCCAATGGCTGCAGTAATTCTACGAGTCAACTGATAACAGTTTACAACAATCCACTTCCATTCATCAACGGAACAACAGCAATTTGTCAGGGAGCCAATGCTAATCTGGTTGCTAATCCTGCAGGCTTAAGTTATGTTTGGTCGACAGGAGCAACATCTTCCAGTATTCAACCGGGAGCAGCCTCCACTTATACAGTTACTGTAACAGATGGAAATGGTTGTAGCGGAACTGCATCACAACTGGTGAATGTAAACGCGAATCCTACACCTGCAATCAACGGATCACTCAGTGTATGTACCGGAAGTACTTCTGCTTTGACAGCAACTGCAGGATTTGCTGGTTATCTTTGGTCAACAGGAGATATCACTGCAGGTATCACTGCTAATACGTCCGGAAATTATACCGTGACAGTTTCTGATGCCAACGGATGTACCGGATCTACCAGTGTTAACTTCAGTGTATTACCATTCACTCCACCTACCATCACCGGACCTGCAGGATTTTGTCAGGGCAATAATGCACTTATCGACGCAGGAGCCGGATATGCAGGATATATCTGGTCAAATGGAGCAATTACTCAACAACAGAATATTACTAACGGTGGCGCCTATACGGTAACCGTAACTGCAGCCAATGGTTGTACCGGTTCGACTTCGTTCAATACCACTGTATGGGCATTACCAACACCAGTGATTGGTGGAATTACTGCAGTATGTAATGGCAATGCTGCAAGTTTACAGGTTACGCCATCCGGACTCAATTACCTCTGGTCAGATGGCAGCACAGCCGCTACCCTGAACACAGGAAACGCCGGAACTTACACAGTAACGGTAACAGATGCCAATGGTTGTAGTGCCAATACTTCACAAGCTGTTACCATTAATGCAAATCCTACTGCAACTATCACCGGACAATTTGATGCCTGTCAGGGAGCAAGCGGAACACTGGATGCTGCACAAAGTGGAATCAGCAGTTACCTCTGGTCGAACGGAGCCAACTCAGCAACTATACAGCCGACAACAGCAGGAACGTACACCGTAACAATTACCGACGGTAACGGCTGTACAGGAACGACGTCACAATTGTTCAGCATAAACGCATTACCGACACCAGGCATTTCCGGACCTACAGCCTTCTGCGCAGGACAATCCGTTACACTGGTATCAACTACAAGTTATGCTGCGTACTCCTGGTCAAACGGTGACGCCACATTATCCACATCCATCAACAACGGAGGAGTGTATACTTTGACTGTAACGGACGGGAACGGATGTAATGGATCCACCACCTACAACGTAACTGAAAACGCATTACCTCAACCGACATTAAGTGCAACATTAGATTTATGCGACGGAACAACTGCAGCCTTACAACCGGGCACATTCAGTTCGTATATCTGGTCGAACGGAGCAACTACACCTGATATCACAGTAAGTTCCAGTGGCATGTACACTGTAACAGTAACTGATATAAATGGCTGTGAAAATTCCACCGGAAGCAATGTAATCTTCCACGCCAATCCTGATCCTGTCATCAAAGGAGACTCGGTATTATGTGACGGCGAAAGCGGAGTGCTGACAGTAGTTGGAAGTTTTGCAGGTTACCAATGGTCAACCGGCAGTGCTACTTCTACACTCATCGTAACAACACCAGGAAGTTATAGTGTAACGGTCACTGACACTTACGGATGTAAAGGAAATGCCGGCTACAACGTAACTGTGCATCCACGTCCACTGGCTGAAATTACAGGCGACCTCGATATCTGCACAGGCGAACAAACACGCCTCGATGCTGTTCCCGGACAAGGAGGATACCAATGGTCAACAGGAGGAAACGATCCATACATCATTGTTGCAAAAGGCGGAGTATATACAGTGGTAGTAACTAACCAATACGGATGTACGAAATCTGCCAGTGCAACAGTAAATGAACATCCAGTTCCTGTTGTTGACTACACACCGGTGCCACAAATCACCTGCGACAATCTGAAGGTGAAATTCGACAACAATTCAGCCTACGAACAAGGATCTGTATTCACCTGGGATTTCGGCGATGGTGTGAAATCAAACGACAAATCACCAACACATATTTACTTACTGCCCGGAGATTACATGACCCACCTCAGCATTGTAACCGCTTATGGATGCAGTGACGAAGATTCATCTTTATTCTCTATATCAATTCCACCACTGCCTGAAGCTAAATTCACTCAGTCGGCCAGGGTTGTAAGTGTATTCAACTCTGAAATCAGCTTCGACAATAAATCAGAAGATGCTGTTCGCTATAAATGGAGTTTCGGCGATGGAAGTTCCTCTGAAGAAGTAAATCCGAAACATATCTTCGATCAGGTTGGAACATTAAAAATCAAGTTGCACGCCTACAATGCAGCTGAATGCCATGATGAGTTTGAAACTACACTTGAAGTAGTACCATTCTTCGTACCATCTGCCTTCACCCCGAACAACGATGGTAAAAACGATGTATTCTTCGATGGTGTACCGTATATGAACCTCACCTCCTTCGACATGAAAGTATTCAACCGTTGGGGACAACAGATCTACAGCACCGACAGCTTCCTTCGTCCATGGGATGGATTCTTACAGAATGGAGATCCGGCGCCGGCAGGGCTGTACACCTATATGATCAAGATAGTAAGTATAAAAGGCAAGTACTATGAATTCCCCGGAACTTTCAGTTTGATCCGGTAAGTAAACTTATACTAAGAATAAGGAAAAGCCCTCTGATATCCGGAGGGCTTTTTAATTCACTTATACAGGTTTTTGGCAGGAACACTGATATAAACAGATTTAGCAGATTTAAACGGATTCATTTTTCAAAGAGTTTGTAACTGGTGCAACGAATGAAGAAATCGCCGACAAAAAATCTGACGCACTCGAGTAGTAACATCTGCTAATATATGCTTGCGAAGAATTGCTTCAATAGAAATGTGATGCATAATGGCACAAGGTTTATCAACGCAAAACACGGCCATCTAACCTGATAGCGGATAATCAGTCAAATAAACAACAACGTTTCCTTAAATGAGGACAAGCTAGGTCCCTTCAAAAATCATAAAAAAAAGAAGAGTGAATTAAGATTCAAAACCGAATCAATATCTAACTTTCACCACTTCCATTTTATTCAAAATTTCATACTTAAGAAATAGTATCTGTCCGGCTTTATGAACCGGAACTTCAACTAAACTCTCCATTACTGCTTTTGTCAAAAGTGTTCTACCAAGTGCATCCATAACAGTAAGTACTCCACCTGCTTCTGGCAAACGAACCATCAGGACATCGGAGGATTCATTTATCCATGCCTGCATTTCCGTCAATGAAATTTTATCATTAACAAAAACCATATCCGACCAGGAGAAGTCCCCGTTAAAATCCGTTTGTTTAATTTTATAGTAAGCACTACCTGAAACAGGATTCAAATCTTTGAAAAAATATTGCAGTTCATCGGATGAGTTTCCTGCAGCTTTAACGGTCCCGATTGGTTCAAACACACCAGATGCTCCGGAACGGAATACAGTATAATAATCACAATCTTTTTCAGAAGCGGTAGCCCATTCTATCTGTACATGACTGTCGGCCCGATATGCGTTGATTGAAAGCCATTCTACAGGCAATGGAGCTGCCAGACTTGAAATAGCCCAATGTGTATTTCCTCCTGCAGCTGGAACCACTACCTGATAAGCAGATGATGCTTGTCCGGGCAATGGTGCCATCCAGTTGTTCGCAGTACTATTGTAAGCATGTGCACGCATCTGGGTAGGAAGATTATAAGGAATACCCGGCATCTCACTTGATACATAGTTAAAAGTAAGATTTAATACAGGTGCTGTCCCGGTATTAGCCATGCGCCAGAAACGATCAACAGTAGCAATGCGGTTATCCGGACTTAATCCAATATGACTGGCAAGGTTTGTTACACCCGGAGGCCAGGGTAAATTTGTAGCCGGTGTACGGTATGTAGAAAACGAAACCGTGCCAACACTTCCGCTTGATAAATTATAGGTGAGTGGAATATACTGCGTAGAAGAAACACCCCAGGGAATTAGATATGTACCGGTTGTGTTATTAATTGTCCAAACAATTCTACCACTATGATCCTGCACTTCACTTCGGATATATCCACCTGTACGCAACAAGGCAGAAGGCGAAGGATTTTCAATGTACACATAACGACCAGCTGAGGCAGGACTACCAGCGGCATCTGCCAGATTGAATTCACCTGCCGTCATTACAAGTCTGGTGCGAATAAATACCGCATTCGTAAATGAAGGAAGATACGTTGGCGAAAC
>JBIIRF010000369.1:0-2833 GCA_044341715.1 Bacteroidia bacterium
CTGACCCGCCGAGAATACAAGCGTACAATTTGTCTTGATTCCCTTTTGAGAAAAATAACGAATCGCCTTAATACCATCTTTAATCATCGGCACTTTCACAACGATCTGAGAATGCAGTTCAGCAAGCTCCTCTCCTTCCCGTACCATTCCTTCAAAATCAGTGGAAATTACTTCTGCACTCACATCACCACCTTTGGCAATATTGCAGATATCCACATAATGTTTCAGGATATTGTCTTTTCCGCGGATACCTTCCTTGGCCATCAATGATGGATTTGTGGTTACTCCGTCTAATACGCCCAGGTCGTAGGCCTCCTTAATCTGCTCAAGATTAGCAGTATCGATAAAGAATTTCATGGCTGATTTTTATTGTGGCACAAAACTAACATTCTATCCTATCCGAAATTCGATTGTTAAAAAACCGTACTTATTAAAAGAAACACTACTTTTGTCCCGGGTAAGTCTTATACGACCAGCTCCTGCCAACCTCCCCAGGACCGGAAGGTAGCAAGGATACGCGGTTGAGCGGTGCGATATAAGTAGCTTACCCATTTTTTATTCCTTTATTTTCAGGTTCACTGAATATCAGTTTTTTCCGATCAAAAATTCGTTTAAATTTGCAGCAATGCAGGGTCCTCCGGTAATAAAAACAGCACTCAACTTCGGGGCACTAAGTGGTCTTGGAAGTTTTCTGGTATTTCTCATCATTTATGTAATGGGATTCAATCCATTAGGTCCTAACTCATGGTTTGGGGCATGGGTTCCTGTTGTATTTATGGTGTGGAGTTGCCTGTTCTACAGAAACCGCGAAAATGGTGGTTATCTGATTTATTGGTCAGGTTTTCGGCTTTCCTTCCTCACCGCCAGTTTCAGCGCCTTCGTGTTTGGGGCCTTGGCCTGGTCCTTTGTTTCGGTGATTGACGGATCAATACTGGATCATCATAAACAGGAATTACTATCGGCATTAGAACTCTCAGAAGGACTTATGAAATCCATGATGGGAGAAGTTGCGTTTGAACAATCCATTGAAAGCATCACAAAGATGAACATGGGAGATGTTGTAACCTCCGATATTTTCAACAAAATACTAGGCGGGTTACTGGTTGCGTTTATTGTTGCCGCATTTGTAAAACGTGACCCTGTCTTTAAAAACACTGAAGAAGAATGAGTACTGTCGATATATCTGTAGTAATTCCGCTTTTCAACGAAGATGAATCTCTTCCGGAACTCAGCGCCTGGATTGACCGGGTGATGCATCAGCACGGATATTCGTACGAGGTTATACTGGTGGACGATGGCAGTAAGGATAAATCATGGGAAGTAATTCTCGGTCTCTGTCAGAAAAACAGCTCCTACAAAGGCATTAAATTCCGACGCAACTACGGAAAATCTGCTGCACTCCAAAAGGGATTCGAAGCGAGCAATGGTCGTGTAGTGATTACCATGGATGCGGATTTACAGGATAGTCCCGATGAGATTCCCGGATTGTACAAAATGATAGTTGAAGATGGGTATGACCTGGTTTCAGGATGGAAACAAAAACGGTACGACCCAATTTCTAAAACTATTCCGAGTAAATTCTTTAACTGGGCTACACGGAAAATGTCGGGCATCAACAATCTTCATGATTTCAACTGCGGATTAAAATCCTATAAATCCGATGTTGTAAAAAGCATTGAAGTTTACGGAGAGATGCACCGTTATATACCCGTAATTGCCAAATGGGCCGGCTTCTCTAAAATTCAGGAGAAAGTAGTTGAACATAGAGCACGAAAATACGGGAACACGAAGTTTGGATTGGAGCGATTCATCAATGGATTTCTGGATCTGTTATCGATCACCTTTGTATCCAAATTTGGAAAGCGACCAATGCACTTATTCGGCACCTTGGGAACGCTGATGTTCATGTCAGGATTTCTGATTGCTGGATATTTAGGAGTATCAAAACTCTGGGCCGTTTATAATAACGAGTTCGCCCGTCTCATCACCAATCGTCCCTCCTTCTATATCGCACTCACTTGCATGATACTCGGAACGCAACTTTTTCTTGCCGGATTTATCAGTGAACTTGTTGGCAGAAATAGTCCGGAACGTAATCACTACCTCATCGAGCGAAGGGAAAATTGCTGATCCAATCAGCAGCTCCCGCCACCGGATATGAGTAAGTCAGCACATATCGTCATTGTTGGACCGGCTCATCCGCTCAGAGGAGGGATTGCTGCTTTTAATGAACGAATGGCCAGAGCACTCATCGCTGCCGGTCACCGCGTCACCATCTTTACCTTCAGTTATCAATACCCCGGATTTTTATTTCCCGGAAAGACCCAATACAGTACTGATCCGGGTCCCACAGGACTTGATATCAGAGTACGGGTTCATTCTATAAATCCACTCAACTGGCTTTCCGTAGCAAAGGAAATTGCTGCACTAAAACCCGACCATCTCCTGCTACGCTTCTGGATTCCTTTTATGGCGCCATGCCTCGGTAGCATCGGAAGAATGGTGAGAAAACGTCATCCCGTACGCATCACCGGACTGCTCGACAATGTAATTCCACACGAAAAACGTCCCGGCGATGCAGCCCTTATCCGCTACTTCACCAATACCTGCGATGACTTCCTGAGCATGTCGCATCAGGTTACCCGCGACCTTCGTCAATTTTCGGACATGCCTTGCCGTTATAGTCCACACCCGGTGTATGATCAATACGGACAGCGAATTGAAAAGACCGAAGCCTGCAAAACACTCGGCCTTAATCCGGACTTAAACTACCTCCTTTTCTTCGGACTCATCCGACACTACAAAGGCCTCGACCTCCTGCTCGAAGCATTCG
>JBIIRF010000414.1:0-2833 GCA_044341715.1 Bacteroidia bacterium
TGCTGATTGTTATATTGCACGATATACATCATCCGGAACGCTTGTATGGGCAAAAGGATTTGGAGGTGGCGCAACTGATAATTTGCTGGGACTTACAATGCATGGCGATAGCGTACTCAGTACAGGAACATTCAACAGCATTGTTGATTTTGATCCGGGCAATGACACGTTAGCCTTTCAATCTGCCGGACTTACCGATGTATTCATCAGCAAACTCGATCAGGACGGAAATCTCATCTGGGCAAGAGCTTTTGGAAGCAATCCATCAGAAACAGCAACAGGCATCTGCACCAACGCAGCCGGAGAAGTATTTGTTGCCGGATCATTCAATGACACCACCAACCTAGACGCATCGAATGCTGCACCGATCATGAATGCACTAGGATTGCGCGACGGATTTATCACCAAATACTCTGCAACAGGAGACTATGTTTGGGGTAACCGCATCGGATCATCCAGTACGGATTACTGCCGATACATTACATTGGATCCTTCCGGCGATATCTGGACAACGGGTTACTATGGAGCAGGTACTTTATATCCTGACCAAACGAATTTATCGGTACAATTTACCAATTCCGGAATAAACGATGGATTCATTGCACGATATGGCGAGTGTGCTTATCCTGTCATCAGCTCACAGCCTGTAACCGGCGGAACTTGTGTAGGCGGAACTTATAGCTACAGTGTTGCAGCAACAGGGTCTAACATTACGTATCAATGGCAGGAAGGAACCAATGGTGGGATCACCTGGACCAATATCACCAATGGAGGTATCTACAGTGGCGCTACTACTCCTACTTTGACCTTAAGTGGAATGAGTACTGCCAGCAATAACCTGTTTTATCGTTGTATCATCGGTGCAGATTGCGGACTTAACACCACTTCAGGTGTAGGCATTTTGTTTGTTGGAAATCCTGACACCACGGTGAATGTGAATCAACATATTCTTGTCGCAGCGCAAAACAATGCTACCTACCAATGGCTTGACTGCAATAATGGAAGTGCACCGATTTCAGGCGCCACAACACAACAATTTATTCCGTCAACTCCGGGTACTTATGCATTAGCTGTAACACGCAATGGTTGCTCTGATACTTCAGCCTGCTATACGATCACTACTATCGGCATCAACGAGATCAGTGAGAATGACATCAGACTCTTCCCGATACCTGCCACAGATGTATTAAACATAGAAATGAACAATACGGGCAACTACGAAGCAACATTATTTGATTTAACCGGAAGAAATGCATTATCTTCGTCCAACTCTTTCACCAAACGCAGTCAGATCGACGTTCGTTCATTGGAGAGTGGAGCATATCTCATCGCAATACGAAACAACGGAGGCTCACCCTCCTACTTCAGAATAATCATTGAATAGTACCTTTTAAAACACAACACAACAACGAAGAAGGCCTGGAGAAATCCCGGCTTTCTTTTTTTATGCCAATTAGTGATCGGAAGAATGTGTAGCTCTGCGCAAGCGATCGTTGATTGCACGGCCGAGAGCAATATCAGGCACCTCTTCTGTTAAAATTAAATCGAGGTCGAGTGTGTCCAGTCGGCGTAAGGCAGCAAAGAGATTCCCGGCGGCTTCCTGCAAGTCACCGGAAGGAGAAAGTATTTCCATTGCTTTCACCGCAGCATGGTTAGAAAAATCGGACTTGAAACTCAATACGCCCACTTTTTTATCAGCGTAGGCTTGAAGCAGCTCATCGATACTACCACGGTAGATTGGTTTCCGTGGAGCATAATGAGACGCCAGCATCCCCGGCGCCTGCGGATTCGAAGAAGTATTCAGTTTCAATTCCGCATCAGGGGCAATCTGACGGATATCCTCCAACGTTAGTCCACCCAGTCGATATACGAACACCTTTCCATCTTCAAACCCAACAATCGTCGACTCCACACCAACAGCACATGGTCCGCCATCCAGAATGTATTTAATTCTTGACCCCAACTGATCTTCCACATGCTGCGGTGTCGTAGGGCTTATATAACCGAAAGGATTTGCACTCGGAGCAGCCAACGGAAAAGGCAACAACTTCAACAACGAAAGTGTAAGCGGATGATTGGGCATACGAAGTCCGACAGTAGATAAACCAGAACTGATTATATCCGGAACAACAGCATTCTTCGGCAACACCAGGGTCAGCGGTCCGGGCCAAAAACGAACTGCCAGCTTCCGCGCCACCTCGGGAATTTCCTCCGCATAAAGTTCTATCGACTCCACCGAAGGAATATGCACAATCAGCGGATCAAAAGCAGGACGCTCCTTCGCTTCAAAAATGCGCAAAGCCGCCTCCGGGTTCAGTGCATTTGCCGCCAGTCCATAAACGGTTTCGGTAGGAATAGCCACCAACTCACCTTTCGACAACAACTCAGCCGCCAGCTCAAGATTATTCCCAATCATGGTCCAAAGATAATAATTGGATACTGGCTTTCGGCTACTGGCTGCTAGCTGCTGGCTGTTGGCTACTGGCTACTGGCTGCTGGCTGATAGCTACTGGCTGCTGGCTGATAGCTACTGGCTACCTGCTGGCTGCTGGCTGCTAGCTGCTGGCTAGAGGCTAGAGGCTAATGGCTAGAGGCTAGAGGCTAATGGCTAGAGGCTAGAGGCCCTGCAGCGATTATATTTTAATGAAGATTTAAAGCAGAAACGGAACAAATGTGTTTACTTTTACGTTGAATAATATTCAAATAAGGATAATTATGTCTACCAGCACCCATACCAGCGGAAACGCATTAAAAGGCGGAGAATTTGTTGTACGCACTACAGACCCACAATCGGTTTTTATTCCGGAAGAGTTCAACGAAGAACACCGGATGA
>JBIIRF010000371.1:0-2814 GCA_044341715.1 Bacteroidia bacterium
GGATCGGTCAGGTTGAATATCTCGGTGAGAAAATGATGGAGTATGGTATACCGATTGTTTTGCCGGTGGGCGGACATGGAATCTTTGTTGATGCCAAAGCGTTTCTTCCACATCTGAGTCAGGATCAGTTTCCGGCTCAGGTGCTCGCAGCAGAAATATTTATCGATTCCGGAGTGCGTACAATGGAGAGAGGTATTGTTTCCGCCGGACGCAAATCCAATGGTGATAACTATTATCCGAAGCTGGAACTAGTTCGTTTTACAATTCCTCGACGCGTGTATACGCAGGCTCATATGGATGTGATTGCAGAGAGTACTGCTCGTGTTCTCGATCGTGCTGCGAAAATCAAAGGGTTGAAAATGGTATATGAACCAAAATACCTGCGCTTTTTTCAAGCGAGATTTGAACCGTTGAAATAATTACTGCGGTAGGCAATTCCGGTGGACAAACAGTCTATCGGTACAGACGTCAGAAAAAATCTGTGCGTGTACTGTGATGAAAATTTCTATTAATGCTGATTCCGGGAGGTGCTAAATAACTCCTGAACTTTCGCTTTGACTTCACTTACAAGGATTCGTTGAATACACGGGTTTTCCTTGTACTTGCAATGCACCATATCGCAGGGATTGCATTCCAGTACATGGTGAATAAAATTGGCATTCGGCTGGTGAGGATAAAAAACCGGATCTCCCGGACCGAATAAAGCGAGGGATGGTGTTCCCATTGCAGCAGCAATATGAAATGGTCCGCTATCGTTGCCAATAAAGATGGTGGCCTTTTCGCACATAGCCGCAAACGTTAGTAAGCTGACTTCTCCTGCAGCCTGGTGAATCGGAAATGGTAAGAGTGGTTGCAAAACAGCGAGATCAGCTGCATCGTGCTTATCGCCTACAACAATGATTTCAGTCTGATGATTCGTGTGCAGCCACAACATGATCTCTGCCACCCTTTCAAGCGGCCATTTTTTCAGAATACGACGAGCGCCTGTATGAAAGAGCGCAAACTTTTTAATGTTTCGCTTATCCAGAAAATCTATGACCTGTTGTCTTTCTTTTTCGCTGATGGTCAGCTGCGGGTCATGGAGTTTGTTTCGAATATCCATCACCGGCTCGATCACCTGCCAGTTGGTTTCGATTTCCCGCGGATGACGTGGAAGTTTCCTGTTTTTGGAACGAACCGAGCCCCGGTCGAGGCGGAATTGGGGACGGTTTTTCAGTGCAAAAAGGGTACTTGAAGCACTTCCGCGGAGATCAATTACCAGATCATATTTGCCCGATAGCGTTAAATAATTATCAGTTAAATGGTCAATATCCGGGCAATATTGAAGCATATGAACCCCAAATCCATGGCAAACTACGGTAATCTCGGCATCCGGAAATTGCTTCCGAATCATGGCAAAAGCAGGGGTAGCATTCATTAAATCCCCAATTTCATCTTCTTTGAAAATAATTATCCTTTTGAAAGACAGCGATTTAGGGTCCTTCCCCCGATTTATCAAACGGGAAAGGAGAATCGATGACAGGAATATTCCCCTGTCGGACCACTGACGCCAGGCCATCGACTTTTCCACGGGCGCAATGTTAATGAATCCTGAGGAGCTATTATTTGCCGACTTGCAATTACAGGTATTTTTCCTATATTTGCATCGTGATGTGAGAGGGGACCCAAGTCCCCTCTTTATATTTCAAATGGTTGAAAAAGAGAATATAAGAGAACTGGTAGAGACCTTTTTACAGGGGACAGAATGTTTCCTGGTGGAGGTCAAATTGTCGCCGAATAAGCTGGCCGTTGCCATTGATAAACCAACCGGCGTTACGCTGGATGAGTGTACTGCGCTCACACGACACCTGTTGAATCACTTGGAAGAAACCGGTTTTCTGGAGAAGCATGAGGTGGAAGTAGGGAGTCCTGGAATGGAAGAACCGCTCAGAGTGCCTCAACAATATCAACGCCGGCTGGGGAAAGAACTCCGGGTGATGGGTGTTGACGGAAAAGAATGGAAAGGTATCTTGCAGCAAATCTTCCCGGAAGGAATCGAGCTCAAGGTGACCACTAGTCGCAAAGAGAATAAAAAGAAAATAATCACTGAATCGCTGGAAACAATTCCTTTCAGCAATATCAGGGAAGCAAAACTGATAATAAACTATAAATTCAAATAGTCCAATGGACCATCAGGTATTGATTGAATCCTTCTCGGAGTTCAAAGAAGTGAAAAATATCGACAAGGCTACGATGATGAGTATCCTTGAAGATGTGATTAAGTCGACGCTGCGTAAAAGATTCGGTACGGCAGATAATTTCGATGTGATCATCAACCTCGACAAGGGTGACCTTGAAATTTACCGTAACCGTATGATTGTGGAAGACGGTATGGTGGAAGATGAAGCAACGCAGATTGCCTATTCCGACGCGATCAGAATCGAGCCGGATTTTGAAGTGGGTGAAGAGTTGACAGAGACCGTCCGTTTGGGTGATTTCGGTCGTCGTGCGGTTTTGGCGCTTCGTCAGAACCTCGTTTCACGCATCACGGAACTGGAGAAGGATAGCATCTATCGTAAGTACAAAGACCGCGTGGGTGAACTCATGACGGGTGAAGTATATCAGATCTGGAAGAAAGAAATTCTGGTGCTGGACGACGAAGGCAATGAACTCGTTTTACCAAAAGGTGAAACAATTCCTGCTGATTTCTTCAAGAAAGGGGATGCTGTTCGTGCCGTGGTTTTACGTGTGGAGATGATCAATGCGAGTCCGAAAATTATCCTTAGTCGTACTTCTCCTGTATTCCTTGAGCGTTTGTTCGAGCAGGAAGTTCCG
>JBIIRF010000370.1:0-2814 GCA_044341715.1 Bacteroidia bacterium
ATTAACTACACAATCGATCTCTATCCGAAAGAACGAAAACTGGAGGTGAAGTCTGACCAGATTCTGAAGAATAAGGAATCTCAAAAAATCGATACAGTGTTCTTTGTATTGCCTGATGGATATGATGTTAAAATCAATCTGGCTAATTCAAAAATTGTAATCAATGATACGGCTCATAGCTTCGTCGCATATAAACTAAATTCTGCTTTACAACCCGGCGATTCTATCTCCATCAATTATACTTCATCTTATTCAGCGAACGGTATTGAGAATGATATTAGCAATACCTCTATCGTTGACAATGGTTCTTTCTTTAACAACGCTTCCATTTTACCAATGATCGGATATCAACCGGAAGGCGAGATTAATGATAAAGGAGATCGGAAGAAATATGACCTGGCACCTCGTGCACGTATGCAAAAACTGACAGAGGATCCTTCAAAACGAATGAATACTTATCTCAGTAATTCTTCTGATTGGGTCACTGTTCATACGGTCTTCAGCACAAGCGATGATCAGTTGGCTATTGCTCCCGGTTCGTTGTTGAAAGAATGGAAGAAAGATGGCCGGGCTTATTTTGAATATCAATTAGACCATCCTTCCATGAACTTCTATTCCTTCCTGAGTGGTCGATACGAGGTGAAACGGAAAATGCACAAAGGAATTTCGATGGAAGTGTACTATGATGCCAAGCATACCTATAATGTCGATAAGATGTTAATGAGTATGGAGAAGTCGATTGATTACTATTCTACTCATTTTGGTGCGTATCGTCATAAACAAACGCGCATTATCGAATTCCCACGATATGCAAGCTTTGCGCAGGCTTTTCCGGGCACCATGCCTTACTCTGAATCAATAGGGTTTATTGCAAACCTGGAGGACCCTGAAGATATTGATATGGTTACCTACGTGGTGGCGCATGAGATGGGTCATCAATGGTGGGCACATCAGGTGATTGGTCCGGATATGCAGGGTTCTACGTTATTGTCTGAATCGATGGCGCAATATTCAGCGCTTATGGTTATGGAACAGATGTATGGTAAAGAGCAGATGCATAAATTCCTCCTTTATGAAATGGATCGTTATCTGCGTTCACGCGGTGGTGAGAGCGAAAAGGAATGTCCACTGCTTGAGGTAGAGAATCAAGGGTATGTGCACTATAACAAGGCCAGTGTGGTGATGTATTACCTGAAGGAGATGATTGGCTCTGACAATGTAAATGTGGCTTTGAAAAATATGGTGGATAGTTTCGGTTATCGTGAGAGACCTTACCCTGGTTCTTATGAATTGGTGAATCGTTTCGAGCAACAAACACCTGATAGTCTCCGGTATTTAATCACTGATCTGTTCAAGAAAATTACGATCTTCAATAATCGGGTGACAGAAGCATCAGCAAAGAAGGTTGCAGATGGGTATGAAGTTACTTTTACCGTTACTGCGGCGAAGATGTATGCCGATTCATTGGGTCGTGAAAAACCTACAAAACTTGCCGATTGGATGGAGGTTGGTGTATTTGCTGAACCTGCGGATGGAAAGAAGTATGGTAAAGCGCTGAAGATTGAAAAAATTCTGATGAAGGAAGGTGAACGTACATTTACACTTCGTACAAAGGATAAACCTTATCAGGTGGGTATTGATCCCTATTATTATCTGGTGGATCGTGTACCGGAGGATAACATGAAAAAACTTAGCCTCTAAAATGAATAGAAAAGTGTGTCAGCAACGGCACACTTTTTTTTATTGCAGATATCCGGCAATACCTTTAGCGGCAAGATGGCCGGATGTCCAGGCATGTTGAAAGTTAAAACCACCGGTGACTGCATCTACATCGATTACTTCTCCTCCGAAGTAGAGGCCCGTTAATCGCTGGCTGCTATAAGTCTTGAAGTCGATCTCTGTTAATGCTACTCCCCCACAGGTTACGAATTCATCTTTGAAGGTACTCTTTCCGGAGACTTCATAGCATCCGTTTTTCAATTGTTGAACGAGTGCTTGAATTTGTGCGTTGGATAAATCAGCCCAGTTCAACTCCTCTTGTATTCCTGTTCGTTCAGTAAGGTAGTTCCAAAGCCGTTTGGGGATTTCCTGGAAGGGTGAAAATGTATTTATCTTTTTGCGTGATTCGGTCTTTCTGTATTCCTTTAAATTATCGAGCAGAATTTCTTCCTTGATTGCGGGTAGAAAATCCAGCAATAAACTGAATTTGTAATCTCTTTCTTTCAGGAAACGTGCACCCCATGCACTTAACTTTAAGATGGCCGGTCCGCTAAAACCCCAATGTGTGATCAATATTGGTCCTTCTGTTTCGATTGATGAATCCACAATGGCGGCATTGATGAATTCAACACTCAGTCCCGATAATGCCTGTAGTCTTTTGTCGCGTACGTGAAATGTAAATAAGGAAGGAACTGGTGGTATTATTTCTAATCCTAAACCCGAAAGTAATTCCCAGATCATTGAACTGCTTCCGGTGGCTATCAGTACGGCAGCAACAGTTACTTCTGTGTTATCGGAGAATTGAAGTTGCCATTCATCATTTTTACGGGATAGTCCTATTAAACCTTTTTGCAAATGAACCCGAATTTTCAGTCGTTCTGTTTCGTTTAAAAATGTATCAATGATTGTCTGCGATGAATCAGTTACAGGAAACATTCTTCCGTCCATCTCGGTTTTCAGCTCAACATCCCGCTGTTCAAACCAGTTGATGGTATCACCAGGTCCGAATTTTGAGAACGGACCACGTAATTCCTTTTTACCACGCGGATAATAGCTTACCAGTTCTTTCGGATCAAAACAGGCATGGGTTACATT
>JBIIRF010000372.1:0-2807 GCA_044341715.1 Bacteroidia bacterium
TGTTGTTGTTTAGTCCGGTTTACATTATCACCGCATTAGTCATTAAACTCAGCTCCCGCGGCCCGATTTTCTTCGCGCAGGAACGTATCGGTTTACATGGAAACCCATTTACCATTTATAAGTTCCGTTCGATGTTTGTGGGAGCAGAAAAAGGTACGCCTATGCTCTCAAGCGATAATGACAGCCGCATCACGCCGGTAGGGAAATTCATGAGAGGAATTCGTCTCGATGAAATTCCACAGTTTTACAATGTACTCATTGGTGATATGTCCCTCGTCGGACCTCGACCCGAACGTCAGTATTTCATCGACCAGATTATGCAACGGGCACCCCATTACCGACATCTGCATAAAGTACGTCCGGGAATTACCAGCTGGGGACAGGTAAAATACGGTTATGCTGAAAACGTTGAAGAGATGATTCAGCGCCTGAAGTACGACATCATTTACATTGAAAACATGTCGCTCGCACTCGATTTTAAAATCCTCTTTTACACGATAAAAACCGTACTTCAACGAAGCGGGAAGTAATCCATCATCCCGAACACGGAATCGTATTCAAGGGCATACCGATAGTTTCAAATACCTTCCGCACATGTTCCTCCTGTGTATCTGTCAGGAATAATTGTCCGAAAGTTTCCTTGCTGACCAATTCCATGAGACGTGTAATACGCCCCAGATCGAGTTTATCAAAAATATCATCCAGCATTAAAATTGGTTTCATCCCTTTCGTATCACGGATAATATGGAACTGCGCCAGTTTCAGCGCGAGGATCACGGATTTCTGTTGTCCCTGCGAACCCACCCTTTTCACCGGATGACCATTCAGCTGCAGAATCAAATCATCTTTATGAATCCCCGCCGAAGTATATTGCAAGGCCAGGTCTTTCTGCAGATTCCGCGTCAGAATCGACTCCAGATTTTCTGATTCCAGCTGACTGCTATACGTGATGCCGGCAATTTCCTTTTCGCCGGTGAGATAGGCATACGACGAAGCGAACAATGGAAGAAACTGCTCCATAAACGATTTCCGTGCCGCAAACACCTTGTGTCCGTACGTAGCCAGTTGTTCATCCCATACCTGCCATAAACTTGCATCCGCATAGCCACCTCTGGCTGTCTGCTTCAACAAGGCATTGCGCTGCTGGAGAATCCGGTTATAGGCCATCAGATCATCGAGATAAACATGATCATACTGGCAGATGATAGCATCCATCAGCTTCCGACGTTCCTCGCTGCTACCCGTAATCAGTTCCTGGTCCACCGGAGCTTCCATCACCAGCGGAAGTAAACCGATATGGTCGCCCAGACGTGGATATTCCTTCTGATTCCGCTTTACACTTTTCTTCTGACCGCCCTTCACCAACACCAGAATTTCTTCCGTTTGTCCATTCAGGTCAAAAGCCCCGCCCACCGAAAAAAAGGAATCTCCATGGTGAATAGCGTGGGTATCAGCCGATGAGAAATAGCTCTTACACAAACAGAGATAATGAATGGCATCCAGCACATTGGTCTTCCCCGAACCATTTTGTCCGGTAAGCGCATTCGCCCCTTCACTGAAATTAAATTCGGCTTCGGTATAATTTTTAAAATTGAAGAGAGTCAGGCGGCGCAGGTACACCCTGCAAAATTACACCCTTCTGTGCAGAAATCCGCGAAAGAAAGAGGACCTGTGGAAAATGAATTTTTAATTAACCTCACATACCGATTATGGAATATCTTCGTTGTGTTCATCCCGACCCTGTACTAAATACAAATACCTTATGAAATCAATCATGCGTTTACTGTTGGCAGCCCTCCTTCTGCCCCTCTTCTCTGCCGCCCAGGATCCGGTTTGGGTAAGCAACTCAGAAATCAAGGATGTAAAAATTTATCAGAATGGAGCGATGGTGAGCCGCACAGCAAAGGCTACTCTCAACCCGGGATTACAAGAAATAGTTTTTGACGGACTCTCCCCCTACGTAAATCCACAAAGCATCATTTTAAAAGGCACTGGAGATGCTACCATCCTCTCGGTCACTTTCCAGACCAACTATCTCAAGGAAAAGAAAAAATCCAGGGAAATTTTAAAACTCGAATCCGATCTGGACTCGCTCAACATCCGGTTGCAACAGGTAAAAAATACCATTGCCGTCAACAACGAAACCCAGAGCCTCCTGATCGCCAATAAGTCGATTGGTGGTGCCAATACCGGTGTACTCGCCGATGAGCTGGAGCCAATGGCCGAATTTTTTATGAAGAAAATGGCAGCACTGAAACAGGATTTACTGGAGGAACAATGGAAGGAACGGAAATTGAATGAACAAGTGCAGAAAGTACAACAACAACTGGGAACATTGCGTGCAAAAAATGATCAGCCGACTGGAAATATTATTGTTCGGGTGAATGCCGGTTCGCGTGCAATGGCCGGTTTTGAATTCAGTTATGTAATTGCCAATAACGTGACATGGTATGCCTTCTACGACCTGAAAGCCAAAGATGTTAATTCGCCATTTGAACTCGTTTATAAAGCGAAAGTGAACCAAAGCAGCGGTGAAGACTGGGAACAGGTAAAGATCAGTCTCAGCACCGGAAATCCATCTATCGGTAACCAACGTCCGGTAATGAGTCCATGGTACCTGAATTACTATATGCCCTATCCAACCCGCGCTGATGCTTATAAAAATGAAGAGATGAACGCAGCTCCCTCGGTAATGGCCAACGGTGCGGTGCAAATGGACAGCAAGGAGCAGATGAAATCCGTTGAGGTAGTCATGAATCAGAATGCCCTCAATGCCAGCTTTGAAATTATGACACCTTACACCATCC
>JBIIRF010000373.1:0-2805 GCA_044341715.1 Bacteroidia bacterium
TGGATTGCCGCAGGCCCCGAGTGAGGAACGAACCTCGGGGGTGAATTGGTGGATTGGTGGATTGGCAAGTTGGCAAGTTGGCAAGTTAGCAAGTTGGCAAGTTGGCAAATTTGCTCGGAATCGAATTTTTGAGCAGAAATAGATCCGCGGGAATCAGTTGTTCCGCAGTTTTTATTTAAAAACCTGCGGAACCGTTTAATCCGTGTTCCCGACAACGCAAAGGTTAGCCACTGATTTTTTATGAAAAATTATGATTTACACTGTTTGCCGATATGGGAGTGCAGTGCTTTGTCACATTGGTGTATAACTGCTAGTGATGATTATACCAATAAGTTTCAAGGCCCCTGAGTAGCGACTAAAAATAATATTCTCAATCAAAATTAACACGCGTATCGAAGGGGTGTTCCTTCTGCCATGGAGAGGATAACGCGGATGGGACGGATGAAATGGAACTTTTGAACCTTTGGTCAAAGCTTCCAACATGGATTTGTTAATAAGTTTCAGATTTTTTCTATATTTGCCCTTGATTCAATCAACCACATCTAAAGCACTCATTCTCATGTTCCAGCAACTTAAAAACAAAGGGGTTATCACTCGTCCGGCAGATGCCAATGGTAATGCAGCTATTAACATCATCGGAGCAGGCACTGTCATCGAAGGTGAAATCAAGGCTACCGGAGATGTGAGAATTGACGGCACCATTCGTGGTTCTGTTTCTTCCAAGGCGAAAGTGGTGATTGGAACTACCGGACAAGTAGAAGGAGATGTTGTTTGCCAGAACGCCGATATTTCCGGAACGATCAAAGGAAAAACGACTGTAGCAGAGATGCTTTTTCTCAAGTCACAAGCCCGCATCAACGGCGATATTCTTACCGGCAAACTTGTTGTAGAAGTTGGTGCAAGCTTCACCGGAAACTGCAGCATGGGACCTGAAATCAAGCAAATCAGAAATGCCGAGCGAACTACCGAAAAACTCGCCGAAAAAACAGCTTGATTCGTATGTCCGTTTCTCGGCCATGGGATTGCAAATGGGTGCCACCATTTTCATCATGACCTGGCTGGGCATACAACTCGACGAATACCTAACGCTTAAATTTCCTGCCTTCACCCTCACCTTCGCACTCCTGTCGGTTACCGGAGTATTGTATTATTTTATCAAACAGGTTACCCGAAAATAAAACCATCATTAGCCTCCAATGCAGCGATTCCTGATCAAACTCCTTTTACTCACCGCCGCCTGCATTGCCATTTACCATTTTGCGCTGACATTGCTTCCCGCCGAATGGGTGTACGAGAATTTTTACTGGCTTCCCTGCTTCATCGCAGCTGTTACTTTATTTCTCCACGCCGGATTAATGAAACGCGTACACGACAGTAAAAACTTCATCCGTTACTACATGGGAGCCACCGGCGCTAAACTTTTTATCTACCTCATCACCATTCTCATTTTCGCATTCGTCAACAAAACAGAAGCCATCGCCTTTGCCCTTGCGTTCTTCTTCTTCTACCTCTGCTTCACCATCTTCGAAGTTGCCGAAGCCATGCAACATTTCGGAACCAATAAGAAACAACCGGAAGTGACAAATGGTACCAAACCAACTTCTGCAGAGTAGAAAGAAAACAAGTAGTGCAATAAAAAGAAATCCGTGCAAATTTATTTCATCAGCTTTATCTGTGTTCCCTTATAAAATTTCTCGATAAGTAGTTTCTCGCAGAGGCGGTGAGGCGCAGAGTGAGATCGCAGAGGAAATCCGCGCAAATTGGTAATATCCGTTAAATCAGTGTTCCCTCCTGTGGTTTCTCGCAGATCCCGATAGCTATCGGGAGCAAAGGGCGCAGAGATTTTCTGAGACGCAGATTTTCTTTATTTGGAATTTGATAAACGAATAGTCATTTCTACTTAATAAAATCATAGTCACAAACTTAGAAACTTAGAAACTTAGAAACTTAAAAACTTAGAAACCTGGAAACTTTTTCAAACTATCAAACTCTTTATAATATTCCAAATACGTGCTGACAACAATCCTTCATTTGGTTCTGCGCCGATTTGATATCCGTAATTTTCATACTCTTTAATGAGTGGATGAAGATGCGCATAATAGAAAACGGATTTAATGCCCATCAGCCGGTACATGATGTGCACGTTGACTCCGCCAAGCAATGATCCGGCGAAAGCGCCTACAAACGGTGATTCTCCTTGTGCTAACGCCCACGCCGTACCGAAAATCAGGAAAACAATTTTCATGGTGCGTCCGACTTTATGATACCATGCTGCCAATTCACTGCGGGGAATGAGAATCGTTCGCTGATGTACTACTGTTTTGCGGTAGGCTTTGGTAGTGGTTACTTTGGCGCGGTGCATCATTACTCTGCAGGGATTACTTCCGGCTTCATATCGGGGAGAAAAAAAACATTCATTTTGCTCTACCAATACCGTGAGTGCATCTGAAGTTACGGGATGCCGGTGAAACTGAATGCTGGCAGATGGAATAGTGAGTGTTCCGGGAGTGAGCGGACAAATCGTATAATGCAATACTGTTTCCCGCACTGCCGATCCATCGATCCATTGAAACCGGTGATCGACCGTTGGTCCGGAAGTTATACTCCAACCATGCAGTGGAGGCTTTCGGAAGAAACGTCCGTCGCCGGGAAAGGAATAGACCAGTTCCACCTCTTCATTGAGCTTTACTTTGCTGAGATCGACTTCCACATGCAGGTACTCGTGTCGCGAGACTTCCTGATGAAAATAGGATCCTGTATATTTGATATCATAAGCCGCACGTTTTCCTTCATCACTCAATACCT
>JBIIRF010000374.1:0-2803 GCA_044341715.1 Bacteroidia bacterium
TTTACATTTTTGCACTATCAGCCGTTGCATTTCCGGCGGTCAGTTTACTTTTCTGTTTTCTGATGCACAGCATTTTCACCTCTTTTTATCAGCCCAATGAAAGTATTTCACTTCTACGGGTTCAGGGGAATAATCCAAAGCAGATCTTAACAGGAAAAATATCAAAGGGTTTAAAACACCAGACGATTATCCTCCTGCCAGTTGCTATTCTCAATAGTTGCCTCCAGGATTTTTACGTTTATGTTTGGTTGTTATTTCTGATTGCGGCTTCCATCTCACTTTCCTTCTCGATCATTTCCAAATACAGCTATTACCGTCCGGAAACAGCCAATAGTCCATCGCAAGTCAATCAAGCCATCAGTATTTTTAGCTTCATCATTCCATTTCTACTTCCATTGCCGCTATTGTTAAGTATAATACGTTACCCATCTGCCATCCAAAAAATAAGAGATCATGTCGCTTAATATATCCAGGTTATCTCTCAGTTATAGCGGACACAAGGTTTTAAACTCCATTGACCTTCAATTGCAGGAACAGCAGGTGCATGGATTAGTAGGAATTAATGGTGCCGGAAAAACAAGTCTGTTGAATTGCATTGCAGGTGTAGTCAAACAGCAGGAAGGAACGATTGAGTGGAACAATGGCCCATGCACTGTAAATGAACTTTCTTATCTCGAAACATCTACATATACATATCCCGGAATGACCGGAGAAGATTATCTACGCTTTTTTAGTGCATGCAATCCTGCTTTTTCCATCAACGACTGGAATAATTTATTTCAACTTCCGCTGAGTGAATACACCGCCAACTATTCGTCGGGTATGCTAAAGAAACTTGCATTAATGGGCATCCTTGCATTAGATAAATCTCTGATTCTCCTCGATGAACCTTTCAATGCATTGGACTTAGAAGCAGTAGAGTTACTAAAGAAAATCATCGCACGACTTAAATCGCAAGGTAAAACGATTCTTCTTACCTCACATATTTTGCAAACACTTACCGATACCTGCGACCAGATTCACTACCTCAATAGCGGAACGATACAACAATCATTTAACCGTGAGAATTACCATCTGCTGGAAAAAGAAATCCAACAACATACCACCGGTAAATACGATGAAAAACTAAACATCGCAATGGGAAAATAATCCCACCGGATTAAGAAACATTATCTTCCACCAGGAATTTCCGCTTATGCAATTCATAGGCGTTTCCTTTAGTCATTACATGCACAATCAGATTTTCAATACTGATTGGAGAACCCTCCGCAAGATCAGCAATGTTTGAGTGACGCATAGCATGTCCGTCCACTATAATTACCAGCCCGGAACCTATAGCTTCAAGGTGATTATTCTCTTTAATCAGGACACCTGTATCTTCTCCTAAACCGATACCAATACAGCTAGGGTTACTGGCAACAGCCTGCGCCAAACGACCAAATCTTCCACGCTTATCAAAGTGTGAATCGATAATAACATCCTTAATGAAAGCAAGACCGGTAGTAATTTTCACCTCTCCTTTAATCAAAGCTCCCGCACTGCTACCCTGATAAATCATCGTGTTGCTCATTGCCATTGCGCCTGCAGACGTACCCGCAATAACGAATTCATCATTTTTGAGACGATCATGCAGAATGGACAATATCTCTGTACCACCAAAAATAGAACTCAACCGAAGCTGGTTACCACCGGTAAACATCACCCCATCACATTTACGAATACGCTCGATATACTCCGGAGACTGAGCATCAGCCCGATCACGGATATGCATCAAATGAATATTGGTACATCCAATTTTTCCAAAAGCATGGGTATAGTTTTCCCCTACTTCTTCAGGAATGCTTGAAGCACTTGTAATCACCTCAATATGAGCATCTTTCTGATGTTTGCACTCGTGAACTATCCGCGATAATATCTGGAGTTCAAAGAAATTGAGGTTATTTTTCTGTTGAAAATTTGGTTCCGGCTCAGTGCCTTTATCTTCGTTACCGCCTATTGCGATCAGTTTTCCTTTGATTGAATTCATCTCTTTTTATTTCGGGACCAAGTTACAACCATGTAACCATGCCATGCAAGAAATATCCCGGATTTGGTTCGGTACGAAACTATTCTTATTTTCATCGGGCAGTACCATACGTTAACCTCTGTTATCAACAGGTCTGTTATTAAAACTTTAATTTAAAAGTCGCTGGAGCCCGATTTAAAAAACTTCTTGCAAAGAGGTCATTTTGAATAGGTATCCGGTACAAACCGCACCTTAAACACCATGAAAATACGTGAAATCAGGGCCATGCGCGGCCCCAATTACTGGTCAATTCGTCGTCATTTTCTAATTGTTATGAAGTTGGATCTGGAGGAAATGGAAGAATCCCCAACCAACCTGATCGATGGATTTTCAGCCCGACTGGAGAAAATGTTCCCCACAATGTATGCACACGAATGTTCAGAAGGGCATGCCGGGGGCTTTTTCAAACGTGTACAGGATGGTACATGGATGGGTCACGTGATTGAACATATTGCACTTGAAATTCAGACACTGGCTGGAATGGATGTTGGTTTCGGTCGTACACGTTCAACATCAGAGCATGGTGTATACAATGTTGTCTTCTCTTATATGGAAGAGAAAGTGGGAATCTATGCCGCAAAAGCTGCAGTTCGGATAGCCCAGGCGTTAGCAGATGGTGTTGAATATGATCTGGAAGAAGATTTGCAAAAAATGCGGGAGATCCGTGAAGATGAACGTCTCGGACCAAGTACAGGTTCGATTGTACAGGAAGCAGCTGCACGCGGAATTCCCTGGATC
>JBIIRF010000376.1:0-2802 GCA_044341715.1 Bacteroidia bacterium
CATGTCCGGGTTTGATTTCGCGGATAGCCGACGCCGTTACATTGAATGCCGTTTGAATCTGCGGACGTTCAGAAGTCACCACTACCACTTCATCATCGGCATAGTAAAACGCAGGACGAATACCGGAAGGATCACGCAACACGAACGCATCACCATGACCAATCATTCCTGCCATCACATAACCTCCATCCCAATACTTCGAAGAACGACGAAGAATATTGGCGATATCCAGTTTCTCTGCGATAATCGGACTGATCTCTTTCTTCGTATAGCCTTCCTGTTTGTACTGATAATAGAGCAGATCATTTTCTTCATCCAGCCAATGACCGATATTCTCCATCACCGTCACTGTATCTGCCTTCTCTCTCGGGTGCTGACCGATATCTACCAGGTTGGTAAATAGTTCTTCCACATTGGTCAGGTTAAAATTCCCAGCCACCACCAGGTTACGGGTCATCCAGTTATTCTGACGCAAAAAGGGATGACAACTTTCTATATTATTTCCGCCATATGTACCATAGCGTAGATGACCCAGCAATATCTCCCCAAGAAAATCATAATTTTTCTTCAGCCAGGCCGGATCTTTCAACTTCTCCGGTTGCAGCTTCGCCATTTCATGAATCGGGTTATTGATCACCCCAAAAATCTCCGCAATGGCATTCTTCGCCACAGAACGGTGACGATTGATATACCGTTCACCGGGTTCCATATCGAATTTTATGCAAGCCACCCCTGCACCATCCTGGCCGCGGTTATGCTGCTTCTCCATCAACAACGACAGTTTATTGACCCCATAAAGGGCCGTGCCGTATTTTTCGAGATAATAATCGAGGGGTTTTAACAGGCGGACTAAAGCAATTCCGCACTCGTGGTAAAGAGCATCACTCATGTTTCTCTTCTAAGTTGCAAAAGTACGGAATCAAGGCCGATTTTGAATCATCCCGGACCCCTCAATCACGAAAAAAAGTAAAATCCGTGCAGGAAATAGACAATTGGCTGTTGATGAGTTCCTCATGAAGCCTTGATTTCCATCCCTAAAATGAGTTAAATACCCTTAAATTTGTCGAAAACGAATAAAAATGAGCCCCAAACGATTGTTGGCAGGAATAGCCATTGCCTTTACTACCTTTTCCGCCTGCACAACAGAACCCAATCTGGACAATGTACCGGAAATAAAATTCAGCACTGATGTACAGCGCATCCTCTCCTCCCACTGCAATTTTGAAGGATGCCATGGCGGCGTAAGCGGTGGAGAATTTTCTTTGCAAACTTATGCTGATGTAATGGGTTATGTACAATCTGGAGATGCGCATGGCAGCAACCTTTATAAAGTAATTACCAAGCGAGGATTTGTAGAAGAGCGCATGCCTCCCAGCGGTTACCAGACCGTAAGTGCAGAAGATGTGAAACTGATTTACTGGTGGATAGAACAGGGAGCTAAAAACAACTAAGAAAGAACGATGAACAGTATAAAAACACTCCTGCTCCTTTGCACAGCAGCCGGACTAAGTCTCATGAGTGCTTGTTACTATGACAGCGCTGAAGAATTAAATCCCAACTTCGGACAATTGGGCAACTGCGATACCAGCGGTACTATTTCGTATAGTTCGCAAGTAGCACCCATCATGACAACCTTCTGCGGGACCAGCGGAGGATCAGCTTCCGGATGTCATGGTAATAGTTCCACCAGTGGAATTCCGCTCGCCACCTGGCAACAGGTATCCGATGCCGCCAGTGATAATCTCATGGACGCGATACGACACGAAAACGGCGCCTCACCCATGCCAAAAGGCGGAGGTAAACTCGATAACTGCCGAATCGCCACGGTACAAAAATGGATCGACGAAGGAAAACTGAACAACTAAAAATTTTTAACTTCTCCAATCGCACAACTATGAATTACCAACGATATATTCTCTCATTCTTTCTTGCTGTTTGCACACTGCCTTCTTTCGCACAGGATGAGGCAGATAAAATTCTGGCAGAAGCAGAAACAAAGGAAAAAGCATACACGATTGCGACTTTCAAGACTACACGTGTCATCAATTTCCACACCATTGAAACATGCGGAAAGCGTACACTTGATTTCCGCATTGCTCACCGCTTTGGTGCTATCAACAGCGGAGCTTATAATCTTTGGGGAATAGATGGTGGTGCAAGTATTCGTCTCGGACTTGAATACAGTTATGATGGAAGATTAATGGTAGGTATCGGACGTTCAAATGTTGGGAAGATGTTTGATGGATTTGCGAAATACCGTCTTCTACGTCAAACAGAAGACAACTCCATGCCATTAAGCGTGACTTTATTTTCGGGAATGTATTACACAGGTATTAAAGATCCGCTAAAATCCTCCACCGGTTTCGATCGCTATGAGAAATCATATAGCAGAATGTCGTTTGTACATCAAGCTATTGTCGGACGCAAATTCGGAGAGAAACTTTCGCTGCAAGTAGCGCCATGGTTTGTGCATTACAACCAGGTAGAAGGAATTCTCGACGGGAACGATATGTTCGGAGTAGCAGGAGCCTTGCGTTATAAAATCACCCGAAGTATGGCCATCACTGCAGAATATGCTTTCCGCGCGAACGACTACAGTGATCGCGATTACTACGATAGCTTTGGATTAGGTTTTGAAATTGAAACAGGCGGACACGTATTCCAGATGCATGTAACTAATTCATTCGGCCTTTCAGAAAATCAGTTTCTGCCATATACGGATACCAAATGGGGCGACGGAGGCATCCGCATCGGATTCAATATCTCGAGGGTATTTACGATTTAGTAGTTGATCAACTCTTC
>JBIIRF010000375.1:0-2802 GCA_044341715.1 Bacteroidia bacterium
TCGGACAGAAACAAGGTGTTTGGCGCACGTACAATTCCCTCGGTGATTTAATCAACGAAGTGGAATTTGTGAACGACAAACGTCACGGCATGAGTCGTCGTTTTTATCCATATGGAAAGACGATGGAAGAGCAGGAATACCAGAATGGAATTAAGGAAGGCGTGTACAAGCGCTATTACTATTCCGGCCAGGTAAAGCAGGAAGGTGAATACATTGCCAACAAGAAAGATGGCAAATGGACCAAGTACTACGAAGATGGTGAAATCGCCACTGAAGGTTTTTACAAAAACAACAAACGTGACGGTGAGTGGAGAGCCTTTAACCGCAAAGGACAGCTCATCAGTTCCAACGTATACAAAGATGGTGTTGATGTAAAGGCAGCCGCTGAAGAAGCCAAAAAGGCAGCAGAAGCGAAGAAGGCAGCAGATGCGAAAAAGAATGCAGGAAAAGGTGCAGCTACCGATTCAACAAAAAAAGCTGGCGCACCGGCTCCGGTAGCAGGAGGAGCACCTCTTGACAGCACGAAAAAATAATAGAAGTCGCGAGACGAATACAAACAAAACCCCTACTAAAGTCCCGTCAATTGGCGGGACTTTTCTTTTGTGTATAACTCCTCTTATTCGACCGATTTTCTTCCTTGTATTTTTTTGTTGCCGTTGTACTTTCGTAGTAAAGATCAACCCATGGCAGAAGCATATATCATCACCGGATTTCGCACAGCAGTAGGCAAAGCACCACGAGGCATGTTTCGGTTCACCCGACCAGACGACCTCGCTTCAACAGTGGTAAAACACCTGATGCAGGCTGTTCCCCAGCTCGACAAAGAACTGATCGACGATCTGATTGTAGGCAATGCCACACCTGAAGCAGAGCAGGGATTGAACATGGGTCGAATGATTGCCCTCATGGGATTAAATACAGAGAAAGTTCCGGGAGTAACGGTGAACAGGTATTGCGCCTCCGGACTAGAAACAATTGCCATTGCTGCTGCCAAAATTAAAGCAGGTTTAGCAGACTGCATCATAGCAGGAGGGGCAGAAAGTATGAGTCCGATTCCCTTTGGCGGATGGCGTATTGTACCCAACTACGATGTAGCGAAAGTTAACCCTGATTATTACTGGGGCATGGGTCTCACCGCAGAAGCCGTTGCCAATGATTTTAAAATAAGTCGTGAAGACCAGGATAATTTTTCTCTTCGCTCCCACCAGAAAGCAGTAGCTGCCATCTCCGCCGGAAAGTTCAAAGATCAGATTGTACCCGTACATATTCAGGAGACCTATCTTGATGCCCGAGAGAAAAAACAAACCCGCGAAATCATCGCCGACACTGACGAAGGAGCACGTGCCGATACATCCATCGAAAAACTTCTTAGTCTGAAACCGGTTTTTGATGCAAAAGGAAGCATCACCGCCGGCAACAGTTCCCAAACAAGCGACGGAGCAGCTTTTGTACTCGTAGTATCAGAACGGATGCTCAAACAATTAAATGTACAACCACGATTACGTTTTGTAGGCTATGCCGTTGCCGGAGTTGAACCACGTATCATGGGCATTGGTCCGGTAAAAGCGATTCCGGCTGTACTCAAACAAACCGGACTAAAACAAAACGACATCGACCTGATTGAACTCAACGAAGCATTTGCTTCACAGAGTCTGGCTGTTATCCGCGAACTTGGACTAGACGAAAGCAAAGTCAACGTTAACGGAGGTGCGATAGCGTTAGGCCACCCTCTCGGCTGCACCGGAGGTAAATTAACTGTCCAGGTGATGAATGAGCTGGAGGCACGTAAACAACGTTACGGAATGGTAACGATGTGCGTAGGCACCGGGCAAGGCGCCGCAGGCATTTTTGAACGCATGTGAGGCTGTGAGGCTGTGAGGCTGTTGGCTGTTGGCTGTTGGCCTTTGTGTTAAAGCCTAAAATACGTTGACCGTTGGTAGACCAGGAGGATCAGATTAATTGCTTAAACACTTCGTAATCCTGCATATATTGTTTGATTTTGAATAGATTAAATCGAATAGCAATTTGTGTTATTTTTTTATCGGGCATCAATGAATACAGCTCAATGAAGAGGTGAAAGGCCTTATATTTGTCAAAAAACCACAGAACAATGAAAAAATCAGTATTTAGTTTATTACTGCTATTTATTTGCAGTATTTCAATCGCACAGAAGGTTGATTATAAGGATGGCGTTATCAATGTAGATGGTGCACCACTTGCGAAGGTTATTAAGACAAAGAATGAAGCAGCATTGGGTCTCATCAGTGATTATGAAATCCAGAACATGGAAGGTAAAACGCTCATCATTGCTGTTGTGGCTGACGATTATCCGGAAGCAGCGAATGACAACATGAGTTATTATTTTAAATTTAGTTTTGTTGGTCTGGACAAAACCGGTTTCTTTAAAGTAGGAAAGCTCAATGCGGAGAAGTCAATAGTTAAATTGATTGGCGGTGCGGGTATCATTAAAAACGGAGCACTGGATCCCGAAGCTACCTTTACCTTTATCGCTAAACAAGGAAAAACACCACCGGCTAAAACCAACGACTATGTACTCGTAAACCGTAATAAAAGCTGGCCTATTGAATTGAAGGAAGGCAAGGTCATCGAGCAGGATAGCAAACAGATCGGACAATGGGTAGATGTTACTCCATCCGGTAGTAATGTAGACATGTATGAGTTTGCCTTACCAAGCGGACTTAAAATAGCGAAGGTTAGTTTCATCGGCGGAAATAACGCGCAGTCGGCAGAGGTTTTAACGATGAAGGATAACAGGAAGCATAATGCACCAATACCTAGCAG
>JBIIRF010000378.1:0-2792 GCA_044341715.1 Bacteroidia bacterium
TGATAGCAGTATGCATCGCCTTAAATGTTGCATTCAGGATATTGATCCGATCGATCTCCTCCGGCATCACCATTGCCACACCCCAACTCAAAGCATCCCGCTCAATCAGGATACGGAGGTTATCGCGCATCGTCTCCGGCAGTTTTTTTGAATCATCCAACACCTCATACCAATCTTGCTGCGCATTGGCATCCAGGATAACGGCAGCCGCCACTACAGGACCCGCCAGGCAGCCACGACCGGCCTCATCTACACCGGCCTCCATCACATTGGGATTAAAACTTCTTTCCAGCATTCGCTAAATTCGCCCTCTAAATTGCTTTAAATTTGCCAACCCGTCAAGGCATGCAGAAAAAATTTGTCACCAACCTCGCCTTCCTGCTGTTCCTGAATTTGCTCATCAAGCCATTCTGGATTTTAGGAATTGACCGTGCCGTACAAAACACGGTTGGCGCGAGCTCGTATGGGTTGTATTCTGCCCTTTTCAACTTCTCCTTCCTCTTCAACATACTGCTCGACGTAGGAATCACCAACTTCAACAACAGGAACATCGCTCAACACAACCACCTGTTGCAGAAACACTTATCAGGAATCCTGGTACTCCGACTAGTACTTTCAGCCGCTTATTTCATCGTCAGTTTTATTATAGCCATCCTCCTCGATTACCAATTAGAAGAGCTCTGGATGCTCTCCGTAATGCTGCTCAACCAGGCATTAATCTCCTTTATTTTATACCTCCGTTCGAATATTGCCGGATTACATTTGTTCAGAATTGATAGTCTGGTTTCGGTATTAGACCGGTTTATCATGATCATTTTATGCGGCGTATTGTTATGGGGCGGCATCACCAACACAACGTTCCGCATCGAATGGTTCATCTGGGCCCAGACCTTTGCCTACGCCATCACCGCCATCTTCACGTTTCTAATACTCGCCGGCCGGGTCAAAAAAATCGAATTCAAATGGGATCCCAAATTTTCCATGGTCATCCTCAAACAGAGCTATCCATTTGCCATCCTCATCTTGCTCATGACCTTTTACAACCGGATCGACTCTGTCATGATAGAACGCATCCTTGACAACGGAGCAGAACAAGCCGGCATTTACGCACAAGCCTACCGCTTACTCGACTCCGCTAATATGATTGCCTATCTTTTCTCCGGACTACTACTACCCATGTTCTCCCACATGATCAAGCACCGGAAACCCATCGAAGAGCTGGCAGAATTGTCCTTCTCCTTCATAGCAGTACCCGCCATCATGATCATCGCCTGCGGAGTGTTTTATGCTCATGATTTAATGGGATTACTTTATCTGGCCCATGTAGAAGAATCCGCAACAGTATTCGCCATACTCATTAATTGCTTTCTTGCCATCAGTTCTGTTTACATCTTCGGAACCTTGCTCACTGCCAACGGAAATCTCAAAGTATTAAACATGATTGCCTTTGGAGGAATGATCTTAAACATCACCATGAATTTCATCCTTATACCGATGTATCAGGCCAAAGGAGCGGCGATTGCCAGTATGACCACGCAGTTCATCACAGCGGGTGCACAAATTCTGCTAGCACATCGGATTTTCAAATTCAAGATACGCTGGACATTGGCTATGCGCTACCTGATCTTTGTATTCATAACCTTTTGCCTCTTTTATTTCACCAGCCAATTTAATACCTGGTTTATCTGGAGAGCAGGATTTGGAGCAGCAGCCTGCTTCCTTCTTGCACTATTACTAAAGCTGATACGTCCGATGGAGCTTTTTAAAGTCATCAAATACGGTGACAACTAGTTAGTTACGAAATATTCACGTCTTTAGACTATTTTTGCCAACCCAAAATCAACATTCCAATGAATCAACAGCCGGTTGCATCAGACAAACTGGACATGGTACGTCTCACACAGTTAATAGTGAAATGGCGTAAACAACTCATCTACACAGGAATTGGTGCTGTCATTGTCTCCATCATCTTCACGATGCCACAGATCATGACCCCAATGTTCAAAGCGGAGATGATCATCTATCCGGTAAACCTGCAGGCCTATTCCAAAGAGACACCCACAGAACAAATGGTGCAGTTGTTGAATTCGGAAGATGTAAAAGACAACCTGGTCCGGGATTTTCATCTCTACAGTCACTATGATATTGACAGTACAGGATCCTATCCGCGCTTTGAAATCTTAAAACGACTCGCCGAAAATATCAGTGTAAACAAAACGGAATTTGAATCCATTGAGATTACTGTCATTGATAAGGATCCAAAAATTGCCGCAAGACTTTGCGACTCCATTGCATCTTATGTAGATCAAAAAGCAATCAGTTTACTTCGCACCCGCGCCAATGAAATTGTAACGATAACTAAAGCGCAAATGGATGAGAAAAAACAGGAACTTGACTCACTGGAAAACGCAATTAAAACTATTCGCTCAACGTACGGCATTACCGATTTTGAACATCAGATAGAAGGTTTCTCGAGAGAATATTACCGCACAATGGCAAGCGGTGGAGTAAACAGCCGGATGGAAACACAGCGAAAAAATCTGGAAGAGAAAGGCGGAGAATATGTATTACTCAAAGAACTTCTCTGGCGTGTACGTGGCACGTATGCAGATTATAAGTTGAAGTACGAACAAGCGCTTACTGACACGAAAAAAGAGCTTGATTTCCACACTACAGTTACCAAAGCAACACCTCCGGAGCGTAAAGATTCGCCTAAGAGAAGTTTAATCATACTCCTCTTCACCTTTGGAGTTTTGTTTGTTGCTGTTCTGGTGATCATTTACCAGGAACAT
>JBIIRF010000055.1:0-9371 GCA_044341715.1 Bacteroidia bacterium
CAAGGGATATCGCCTGGGGAATACAGACTATTTCCTGGTAGGACTCGAGGAATATGAATAGAAGCTAATCGACTAAATCCATTTCCACCACCAGGTCTTCAGATTCAACGAGTGTTCCTTCTTTTAGGTGGATAGCTTTCACTTTGATATCCGCCGGTGCCGTAATGGTGGTTTCCATTTTCATCGCTTCAATCGTAAAGAGCGGTGTGTTCTTCTTGATGTCTTGTCCGGGTTTCACAAAGATTTTGCTGAGCATTCCTTGAAGAGGTGTTCCGATTTGCTTTTCACCGTTTGCCTTAACATGTGAGATTTTCTTCACTGCTGCTTTTCTATCGGCTACATCGATGGCGCGTGTTTGTCCGTTTAACCGGAAGTACACCGCACGGTGTCCATTTTCATCAACATCGCCCACATACAGCAATCGAATAAGAATGTTTTTTCCTTTGCCGATTTCTACCAGAATTTCTTCGTTGTTTTTCATGCCGAAGAAGAAAGCAGTAGTAGGTAAATTGCTAACGTTTCCGTAATTCTTCTGAAATGCATGATATTCTTCAAATACTTTCGGATAAAATTTCCAGTTCAGGAAGTCGAGAAAACTAACACTATCGCCAAACCGGATTTTGAATTCATCAAATTCTTTTGTAAGATCTACAGGTTTTAAATGTGCATTTGGAAGATCCGTATATGGTTCGATATCCTTCAACACAATTCGCTGTAGTTCTTTCGGAAATCCTCCGGGAGGTTGTCCAAGATCGCCTTTAAAGAATCCTTTCACGCTCTCAGGGAAACTTAGTGTTGCCCCTTTTACAAAGATATCTTCCTTCGTGAGGTTATTGCTTACCATGTAAAGGGCCATATCACCAACCACCTTGGAACTTGGTGTTACTTTTACAATATCGCCGAATAATTCATTGACATCCGCATAGGCCTGTTTAATCTCTACCATTTTATCTCCTAAGCCGAGGGAGATAGCCTGAGGACGCAGATTGGAATATTGTCCGCCGGGAATTTCATGATCATACACTTCTGCTGTACCGGCCATCAATCCACTCTCAAATGGATAATACCATTCGCGTACAGTTTCCCAGTAATTACTATGTTCGTTGAGATGTTTAATATCATAATCTACTTCGTATGGTGTGTTTCTCAATGCTTCCACCATACTATTAAAATTGGGCTGAGAAGTTAAACCACTCATCGATGCCAGTGCAACATCCACTACATCTACTCCTGCTTCTATTGCTTTGAGATAAGTAGCAGATTGTATAGATGCAGTATCGTGAGTATGGAGATGAATCGGAATATCAATTACTTTTTTCAACTCCGTAATTAGCTCTGCAGCTGAATACGGTTTGAGAAGTCCTGCCATATCTTTAATTCCAAGAATATGCGCACCTTTATCTTCCAGTTCACGTGCCAGATCGAGGTAGTACTTTAAATCGTATTTACTCTTTTTCGGATCAAGTATATCACCGGTATAACTAATGCAGGCCTCCGCAATTCCGCCGGTACGTTCACGCACCGCTTTTATGCTTACCTCCATGGATTTTGTCCAGTTGAGTGAATCAAAAATGCGGAATACATCTACTCCTGTTTTCCAGCTGTCCTCAATGAATCGCTCCACCAGATTATCCGGATACGCCGCATAACCGATCGCATTGTTTCCGCGAATGAGCATTTGCAGCAGTATATTCGGCATTGCTTCGCGCATCAGGCGTAATCGTTCCCATGGACATTCATGCAGGAAACGAAGAGCCACATCAAAGGTAGCACCACCCCAAACTTCCATGCTGAATGTCTGTGGATGATGAACGGCAAAGTTTCGCGCCACTTTCATAAAGTCAACCGTACGAACACGAGTAGCCAGCAGCGACTGATGCGCATCTCTATACGTGGTATCAGTGAACTTAACTTTCTTTTCTGCCTTAAGCCATTGTGCAAATTTTTCAGGACCAAGATCGGTTAGCAATTGCTTTGTACCCGGAGGAGGTGTAGATCGCACTTTATCATATGGCATACGAGGTTGCTCCAGTCTTCTGGAAGAATCTATTCTGTTCACATCCGGATTTCCGTTCACTATAACGTTGGCGAGGTACCGAAGAACGCGTGTCCCGCTATCCTGCTTCTTGCGGAATACAAATAACTCCGGATACTTTTCAATAAACTTCACCGTGCATTTTCCTTCCTGAAAAACCGGATGATTGATCACGTTCTCAAGAAAAGGAATATTGGTTTTAACGCCTCTGATACGGAACTCCATCAACGTGCGGTACATTTTCCGTGAAGCACCGGCAAGAGTTCTACCCTGAGCAGTCACTTTCGCCAGCATTGAATCAAAGAACGGCGATATTTTTACACCCTGATACGACGAACCCTCATCGATACGGATTCCATATCCACCTGCATTCCGGTAGGCGATCAATGTGCCATAATCCGGTTTGAAATCGTTCTCCGGATCTTCTGTCGTGATCCGGCATTGAATAGCAAATCCACGAATCTGAATATCTTCCTGTCGGAGAATATCGATCATCGGAGAACGCAATGGTTCATTGTCTGCAATCAGAATCTGTGAACGTACGATATCGATTCCGGTGATCTGTTCGGTGACCGTATGCTCCACCTGAATACGCGGATTCACTTCAATAAAGTAAATATTTTCTTCCTGATCCACCAGGAACTCCACAGTACCGGCATTATCATACTTTACCTGAGCAGCAATGGCCAGGGCATACTGATAAAGTTTATCCTTGGTGTCCTGTCTGAGATTTGGCGCCGGAGCAATCTCCACTACCTTCTGAAACCTGCGTTGCACAGAACAATCGCGTTCAAACAAGTGAACAATGTTTCCGTGATGATCACCCAGAATTTGCACTTCAATATGTTTCGGATCGTCAATGAATTTCTCGATGAAAATGGTATCATCACCAAATGCATTTCCTGCCTCACGACGTGCTTCTGTAAAAGCTTTTTCAAGATCTTCGACCGCACGGATGACACGCATACCTCTTCCGCCGCCACCAGCGCTTGCTTTAAAAATTACGGGGAAGCCTATCCGCTTTGCTTCGTTCAGTGCAACCTCAGGGGAAGAGAGTGGCACTTTATTGTCTTCGATAACAGGAACACCGGCAGCACGGGCAACGATCTTACTCGCCACTTTATCTCCGAGTTTCTCCATCGCTTCAGGAGACGGACCCACAAAAATGATCCCCTCTTCACGACAGCGTCTGGCAAACTGCACATTTTCTGAAAGGAAACCATAACCCGGGTGAATAGCGTCGACATTGTTCTCCTTCGCGGTATTGATGATTTCTTCAATATCGAGATAGGGTTTTAGAGGGTCGTTATCACGCCCGATCTGATAGGCTTCATCTGCTTTGTAGCGATGCAGAGAGTAACGGTCTTCGTAGGTATACACAGCTACAGTACGAATACCAAGTTCAGTAGCAGCGCGTAGGGCACGGATAGCAATTTCTCCGCGGTTGGCCACCAGTAATTTTTTAATGCTGTTCATATAGATGAACGAGTTTATGGGGGAAGAAGATGAAAAATCCGGATTTCCGGTTCCTTTTCTACGTAAAATCCCCGCACAGCGTTGCATCCCGGAACCGGCACAGACAGCTAATTTAGAAGTATTTGCAATGTAGCCGGTTAAAAAAGCCACTTAAGAGGTTGAAATGAGCAGTTGGAACAAAAAAAGAAGGGCCCCACCTCTGAGACCCTTCAAACCTAACCAATCAACAACCCTATTGATTGAAAACTGTATGAGAAGAACGATATCGCGTTAGCGACATGACAAAGGTGGGGGTAGTGGAATGAATCGCAGGTGAATTTGGGGTGAGATTCAGATGAATGACAAAAAGTTGACGAATTATTACCGGATTTCAACACAATATTTTTTCATTTTAAACGATTGCGGCCGATATAACTTTGGTTATAGCGTTAATTGGAAAGAATTCGTTTGATTTGCAGAAATGGAAACGATAAGAGTCAGCATTGTAGAAGATGTACACGATATTCGCGAAGGGTATCGTGATGTTTTAAACTCTACGGAAGGATTTATCTGTACTGCGGAATTTGCGAATGCGGAAGATGCAGTTGCCCATATTGTTCCCGGAAGTGCTGATGTAATCATCATGGATATAAATTTACCAGGTATATCAGGTATTGAAGCCATTCGACGGTTGCGCAAGAAAGGATTTGAAGGACAATTTCTGATGTTTACTGTCTATGATGATGATGAAAGTGTTTTTGAGGCATTGCAAGCCGGTGCCGTTGGTTATCTGCTCAAGAAATCAAGTCCGGTTCAGTTTCTTGAAGCAATTCGCGAGATAAGAGATGGAGGTTCACCAATGAGTGCACAAATAGCACGTAAACTGGTAAACGTTTTCAATAAAAATACAAAGCAGCCTGCAGATGCAGATGTATTATCAAAACGCGAAAGGGAAATACTTGAATTGATTTCGAAAGGGTTTCTATATAAGGAAGTAGCAGAAAAACTTTTTATAAGCACCGGAACAGTAAAGCAACATATTCATAAGATTTATGAAAAGTTGCAGGTGCAGAATAAGACTGAGGCGATAAATAAGTATTTCAATCGCTGATCATTTTATATTCTTTTAATTAAACAGAATACATTATTTCGTAATTGCGTTACCGTTAGTATCCCCCAAAGTGGGGATGCGGTTTATAACCAAGGTTATATTGATTCACGATAGCAGGCAGGGTAGTTTTGCTGTGTACCTTTAAAACATCAGTAAAATGAAAAAAATAATAATGGCCGCATCAGTGATGATCATCCTGTTTAATGCCGCCGCAGAAGCCACAATCAGTTTCGTGAAATTACAAGCGGGTGTTAATGTTCCGCAGAATCTCAGCCTTAATCATGCGGTCTCAAGTCGTAAAGTAAAAGGATTTCGTGTACCTTTCGTAAGCGGGACAAATCACGTGGTAGATCTTACCGGTGCATTTCTGGATGTTTGTGATCGCGTAGAGATCTGTAATTCTTCGGGTGCAGTTCAAAGAACTTTAGCGGGGTCAAGCCTGAATAAGTTTAAGAGCAACAATGAAGGGCATGTTAAGTTTACTGTTAATTCATCAGATCTACCTGGCATTGGTTCTAATTTCATATTGAAAGTACGGTATGTGGTGGAGTTAAGTGGTTTTGATCAGTTGGATTGTATGGTAGCAGGTCGCGGAACAATTCAATCCATGCAATGGGTAGGAAGTACTTTGCCTGTTATTTCAACCCATAGTTCAGGTGCAGGAGAGGTGTCAACTTTAAAGGTTGGAAGTGTATATACATTGCAGTTCAATGGAACAGGTTTTACAAATTCTGTTCAGTTGAGTGATGGAATGCGTACATCGCTTTTCACCACAGGTAGTTTGCCATTTACTGCTTCAGATCTAACTGTAAATTCAACAGGAACAGTAATGACCTTAACAGTACGTCCTACAGGTGCTACCAGTTTTGAAACTGATTTGTACAACTTTACCAGTAATTCCAAAAACTTGCTGTTTGTATATGGTGGTGTTGGTGATTTTATTGGTGGATGGGGGCCCTATTTAGCTTATGGCTATAATACCTTGATTTCAAATGCAGGTAGTTTAACTGATTTGAAGAAAATTGTAGTGGAAACTCTTCCATCAGGAGTTCCGGAGTTACAAATTTCAAGTGTGACAAATAAATTTGTATCAACGCAAGCGCAGGGCGGACTTTTTGCTGATCCGGATCTCGGATCATACCAACTTTGTAATTTGGTAGCAACAGCTAATGTTAAAACCACTGTTATCCCAAATCTCTCCATTACTATCATGAACACTAGTAATATGCCGAGTCCTCCAACTACACTCAGAGTTACTAGTCCAACCAATGTGTTGCTTGCTACTATCAATGTGCCAGCGATTGACCGGGGCAGTTCTGCAACGGTACAGTATGCGAGACCTCAAAGTACTGTCTGCGGACAAGGAACTATGAAAACTCCGATTAGTTCTACGGCAAACATCCAGGCGAACAGAAGCACATGCACAGTATGTAATTCAGCTGTGTCAAATAACCTGCCATTGTGGACTGATGCCGGCTTGATTCTTACTCTTACTCCGGTACCGGGGGAGCAGAATCCTAATAATAATACAATGGTTGTTCAATAAGATTTAGTATCCGGGCAGAGAATAGTCTTGATGATTATTCTCTGCCTTTAAAAAATTGCTATGAAAAATCAACTCTGTATTATTGGGCTGTTGTGGTCGATATCAGTCAATGCACAACAATCAGAACCAATACCTGCACCCTCCGGTGACTTCACAATTCCGGCAGCCCCAGCCTACCAGTTGTTGGATGCGAATGCTTCATTGGTTGGTCGAGCTTCTGTGACAAGAGATTTTAAAGTGGATTGGTCGCTGAAGTCGTACCGCTTAGCACCTAATCTTGCACTGGAGATGCAGCCTGTATGGTTGTTGACGTATAATAAAAACAATGATGTTTCCCGTTATCGAAAGGCAGGATACCTCATGCGGACATTGACTACTTTAAGTGCATCTGCAGGTACGCTTGATGGTAATGACAGCACACGGTTTTTCAGTTACGCATTGAAGTTGAATTTATACCGGTCACATGATCCATTGCTGGATGAACAGCTTTACAATGATTATCAATCTTCGTATGAGATTGCTTTGAATACACAAAGAGCTGAACTGGACAGTATGCTCCGCGACCGGAAGAAACTGGAACAATCAACGGAAAGAGATTCTCTTGATGCGAATATTTTGCGCAAGGAGAATGAATTGTATCAGTTCCGCAAAACATTTCGTGATCAGTTAAAACAAAGGCAGGATGAATATAGAGCCAAGTACTGGAATGCCAGTTATGTAGATATTGCCTGGGGACGCGCTTTTTCCTTTAACCCAAAATTGGCAGACAGAATAGATAGTTTATCACTGGATAACACCGGCAATGCGGTCTGGATCAATGCATCGTTTGGTATTGGCAGACGTTGGCTGATAAGTGGAATGTTCCGTACCATCAATAAACAGGGTTTATTACGTGCCTCTGCGTTGGATAGTCTTACAGGAAATCCGGTTATAACTACAAACAAAAAAGACTTGTTTGATTTTGCAACCGGATTAAATATCCGATATGGTAGTGTACGTTATAGCTTTTTTATAGAAGGATTTCTGACCCGCAATAGAAATGTAGCAGCTACAATGGAGAATGGCCTGGACAGTGGAAATGATATCCTTGTAACAGAAGAACGACTTATCCTTGCTTATGGAGGAGATCTTCGATTAGGGAATAATGTATTGCTCAACTATGGTATCCGAACCACGATTAATAAATCACTAAAGTTTGGAGGCATGGTACCAATCGCTTCAGTAACGTGTTTGATGAAGTGATTGAAAAGTGTTTAGGTATTTGTTCAATTAGTTGTAGTGTACGTAGTGTAGTCAAATATAATCCGCATGAACTATGGTAATATCAAACCCGTTTTTTTCATTTATTCAAGGAATTCCGGTTTTTCTTTTGTCGGGTTCAAATATTGGTTAATATTGTAAAAGAGGTTCTTTCTCTCCCGGAAACGGAAAAGTATAAATGGAGTTAGGCGCTAACTTACCTATGATGAAGTATTGGAAAAGTATAGTATTCGTGGTTTTAAGTGTGTTTGCAGGAGCAGAATTGCAAGCACAAATGCTTTCACCTGAAAAGGAAAAAGAACGAATACAACTGTTAAAAGAAGTTAATAAAATTAAAAAGGATACCAATTACGTAGCCTTGTGTTATAAGTATGGATTGTTTTATGAAGGAATCAGAAACGATTCGGCGATCTATTATTATGAGCGGGCGCGTAATGTAAGTGAAGAGATTGGATATATCAACGGACAAATCAGATTTTATGATTACCGATCCATGGTTTACCTGATCGAATCAAATTATGATACGGCCTTGTTGTTGATGGATACAGCGTATAAGATGGCTGTAGAGAATAAATCATTGCGTTGGCAAGCTGTAGAACTCAATCAAAAGGGGACAGTGTATCAGTATAAAAATCTGATGCAAACAGCCGCTGATTATTATCTTAAAGCGTTTAAGATCGCGGAGGAAATTAAGGATACGCAGATTCTCGCAACTATATCCGGTAATCTATCAGGAGTATTTGTGGAAATAAAAGATTACAAGAGAAGTCGTTTTTTTTCTAACTATAATTTTGAATTGGCGAAAGCAAGGCATGATACCTTATCAATGGGGTATGGATTGGTTAATTTATCTGTCGACGATGAAAAAGATTCCTTGTTTGAGATCATGGGAAAAAGAGCTTTTGAAGCCTATAACATCGCCAAAAAATTCAATGATATTACACTCCTGCAGTTCTCGTTGAGTAACTACGCAAGTTCATTGTCGCATACCTTGCAATTGGACTCAGCTATTGCCTGTTATCGTATTCTTGCAAAAATTAGCAGTGAGCAAGGTAACACATATCACCTTACTCATAATTTGCGCGATTTGGCAGTGGTTTATATTTACTCAGGGAAGTATAAATTAGCGCGAAGTGCCTATCAGGAGGCCTTGGTTCCTGCTTTGACGCTGAATAATCATTCATTGTTAGTGTCGATTTATAAGGGGTTGTCGACAGCGGAAGAACGACTGGGAAATTTTGAGAAGGCGTTGGAGGCAAGTCGATATTATGATAGCTATCGTGATTCACTGGAGTTAACTACCATTCATCAACAGGCTAGCGAACTTGAAGTAAAATACGAGAATGAGAAGAAGAATCTGGCATTGGCACAGCAGGAGTTAGAGATTGCAGAGGAAAAGAATAAATCGAACACCCGTCTAAGCTTGTTAATCATTTCCGGTGCCGGACTATTGGTTTTACTGCTTGTTATATATTTCCGTACGCGAATTTCCCGACAGAAATTATCTACACTAAAGAAAGAATCAGAAGTAAAAGAACTGCAGGCGCGGGAAGATGAACGAAGCAGATTGGCAGCTGATATGCATGATGATCTGGGAGCGGGTTTGTCGACGATACGAATGATTAGTGAGTTGGCAGTTCACAAAGATGCGGATTCATTGAAGCAGGATATTCGTCGTATTTCTATCAGGTCAGAGGAGCTGGTGGAGAGTATGCGTCAGATGATTTGGGCAATGAGCAGTAATAGCAATTCTCTGGAGGATATGGTCGTATATATTCGTGGATATTCCCGTGAATTCCTCGACGATCATCACTTAAATCTGCAATTTGAAATTCCGGAGCATATTCCGGATGTTTTAATAAGCGGTCCGGTGAAACGTAATTTGTTTTTAGTAGTAAAGGAAGTATTGCACAATATTGTAAAGCATGCAAAAGCAACTTCAGTGAATATCACGATGGATTATT